>CAXTUT010000268.1:0-3395 GCA_964247465.1 uncultured Caulobacteraceae bacterium
CCATCTCGGCCGAGGGCGCCGGCTCCCAGCTCGCCTGGACGTGGGCGAGGCGCAGCAGGCCCTCGGCGCGGCGGCGGCGCGGATGGGGGACGAGCAGGATCGATACACCCTTGCGTCCAGCCCTGCCCGTACGGCCCGAACGGTGCTGCAGCACCTCCGCGTCATGGGGCAGTTCGGCGTGGATGACGAGGTCCAGGTCGACGATGTCGATGCCGCGCGCCGCCACGTCGGTGGCCACGCACACCCGCGCGCGCCGGTCGCGCAGCGCCTGCAGCGCGTGGGTGCGCTCGCTCTGGCTCAGCTCGCCGGACAGGGCGACCACGGGGAACCCTCGTTCCACCAGATTGGCGTGCAGCCTGCGCACGGCCTCGCGGGTGGCGCAGAACACCAGCGCCGCGTCCGGCTCGTAGAAGCGCAGCAGGTTCACCACCGCGCGCTCGATCTCGTGGGAAGCGATGGAGACGGCGCGATAGTCGATGTCGGCGTGCGCCGTCTCGCCCGACGTGGCGGTGATTCTAAGCGGGTCCACGCGCTGATAGCGCTGGGCCATAGCCACGATCGGCTTGGGCAAGGTGGCGGAGAACAGCAGGGTGCGCCGCTCCGCCGGCGTGGTGTCTAAGATCGCCTCCAGCTCCTCCCGAAAGCCGAGGTCCAGCATCTCGTCGGCCTCGTCCAGCACCACGGCGCGCAGCGCTTCGGTGCGGAGCTGCCCGCGCTCCAGATGGTCGCGAAGACGTCCCGGCGTTCCTACGACGATGTGGGCGCCGGCGTTCAGCGCCCGCGCCTCGCGCCGCGCGTCCATGCCGCCGACACAAGCCGTCACCCGTCCGCCCGCAGGCGCGTAAAGCCATTCCAGCTCGCGCTGCACCTGCTGGGCCAGCTCCCGTGTCGGCGCGATAACCAGCGCCAGCGGCGCGCCGGCGGGCGGGAGGGCCTCGCCCTGCCTCAACAGCTCGCCGGCCATCGCAAGGCCATAGGCCACCGTCTTGCCCGACCCTGTGCGCGCAGAGACCAGCAGGTCGCGTCCAGCCGCCTGCGGCTCGATCACGGCCAGCTGCACGGGCGTCAGCTCGGCGTAGCCACGCGCGTCAAGCGCCCGGGCGAGCGGGGTGGGAAGGTCGGGTCGAGACATGGAAGCGGCGCTCTAGACGTGCGGAAGTCGGCGAGCGCCTGATGGCCGGCTCCCCGGTCACGCTACGTAGGGCTTAAGGCTGAGGCGTACAAGCTGGCCACAGCCGACGCCGACGTGCAGCCCCGTCGTTCCGGCGTCCAGCGGGTCGGACCGTCCACCTCTCAGGCTTCCAGGCTCCACGATCGCATGTCGATATCGCCAGCGAGCTGTGCGAGGGCCGCCGTCTTCGCCGCGCGCCAGCGCGGTGCGATCAGGCTCAACGTGACGGCGTCAAGCGACCTGCCGTCCCTTCGCAAACGATCGCTCAGCATGCCTTCGCGGGTGAAGCCGAACCGTTCGTGAAGGCGCAAGGAGGCGACGTTGTCCGCCAGGACCTCGCTGCGTAGCGTCTGCAGCGCAAGCGTCTCGAACACGTGGCCGAGCACGAGACAGGCCATGGCGGAGCCGACGCCTCCTCCCCGAACCGCCGGATCGGCGACGTAGAAGGCCCACTCGCAGGCTGACGCCCCACGATCTATGCGGACGAGGTTGGCGAGACCGACCGGCGCCCCGTGCAGCTCCATGATCCAGTAGCAGCGGTCCGGCTCGTGCAGCGCGGCGCGGAGCCAGCGGGCGTGCTCGGCCTCGCTGATGGCGTGGTCGTTATACATATGGACGCCAAGCTCCGCCGAGTTGCGCCAAGTAAGAACGCGCTGGGCGTCCTCGCCCTTCAGGCGTCGCAGATGGACGCTCACCGCACCTCCGTATCGAAGAGGACACGATCAGGGTGCTCAGCCTGCCACATCAGGATATCTGCCGTCTCAAAGTCCTGTTTTTGATGATAAAGCGCGGCGTAGACGTCATAGGCGAAGGCGAAGTCCACCTCGGTGTCCACGGTCCAGCGGAAACGCAGCGGTGGATCACGCTTGACACGCTCGATCCGGAAACGCTCGGGACGCCGGTAGATGAAAGGCGTCACGTGCTCACGGTCATAAGCCGAGTAAGCCTGGAACCAAGCCGCCTCCAGCACTTCGGTCCGGCAGACCTCAACGTCCAATCCTTTGGGGAAGGTCGCGCCAGCGGTGTTGTGCGTATAGTCCGCGCCGAGGGCGAGGTGGCGATCGATGCAGAGATCAATGACCGCCGGGTCAGCGAGCGGGCAGTCGGCGGTCAGGCGCAGGAAGTGCTCGGGATGGCCCGCGGCGACCAGGGCGGCATGGAAGCGGTCGAGCACGTCGCAGAGATCGCCCCGGAACACCTCTGCGCCGATGCCCTGGCAGTAACCGGCCAGCACGTCGTCGTCCTCGCGCTCGCTGGTGGCCACCAGGATGCGGCTGATGCCCTGCGCACGACGCAACCGCTCGATCTGGCGACCGATCATGGGCTGGCCGAGGATGGGCGTCATGACCTTGCCGGGCAGACGGGTCGAGCTCATCCGCGCCTGGAGGATCGCCAGCACGCCGTCAGGCCCGACCGACGATGCGAAGCTTCAACCGTACTGGATCGCCGATGTGCATGACTGCCTGCGCCGCCGTCAGGCACAGGCAACCAGATCGGGATTAAGGGATGGTGAGCTGGGGCGGACGCGACCGCCGCTCAGATCTCCAGCAGCCGATCGCTGATTGCGTTCTGATGCGGCCCCTGGCTGGGGAAATGCGCCGTCAAAGCTGCGCCGCAGAGCTCCACCGCGCGCACGAAGCCGTCCGCCGGCCGACCGGTCTTCATGCCGTCCTGCACCGCCGCGATGGCGGCGTTCCACACCGTCTCGCCCACGGCCGCGTGGATGGCGTCGTCGGCCAGCAGCTCGACCCGGCGGTCCTGCTGCGCGGCGAAGATCACCACGCCCGTGCGTGCGGCCGAGGCGTGCAGGCCCGTGGCCAGGAACTGGCGCAGGGCGACGGCATGCACGCGGCGCCGCTTCAGGCTCGTCGGGGTCAGGATGCGCCTCACCGCCGGGATTGAGACCAGCCCGGCCACCACGGCGAACAACCCGACCTGGAGCAGGCCGTAGGCTTCGAGCATCCTGGCCGTGGACGCTCCAGGCCCCGCGCCCGCGGTCCAGTCCGCCGCCCACGGCGTCAGCGTCTCCGGCGTGAGGCCCGCCAGGAGCGCGAGGGGCGGAGCGATAAGCGCCGCCGCGGCCGCCCAGGCCAGCGGCACCTCGCGATAGTTGGAAACCTCGCGCGCCAGGATGCAGACGATCTCCCCCGTCGTGGTCGCTTCCGCCGCCGCGACCGCGGACGCTATGCGCATATGATCGGCTTCGCTCAGCATCTCACCAGCC
>CAXTUT010000269.1:0-3382 GCA_964247465.1 uncultured Caulobacteraceae bacterium
GCGCCTTGTCGGTCGCCGCCTGGCGCGCAGCCTGCGCGACCGCAGCGGCGCGACAGCGTTGGAGTTCGCCATCGTCGGCGCACCGTTCATCCTGGCTATCTTCGCCATTATCGAACTGGCGGTCTACTTCATGGTGCAGGTGACGCTGGACAACGCCACCGCCGCGGCCGCACGCCAGCTGCGCACCGGCCAGATCGTGGCCGACGGCAACAGCGACACCGGCGGCAAGACCGCCTTTCTGCAAGCGGTCTGCAACAACATGTCCTGGCTGCAGACGCAATGTAACTCCGGGGTCAACAATTCCACCGGCATCGTCTATCTCGCCGTGGACGTTCGTCCCCTAAGCTCGTTCAGCAGCGCCTCCGGCGCCCCCCCGGCCGTACAGAACGGCGCCTTGAACACCAGCAACTTCTGCTACTACTCGGGCAACGCCGGCAGCGCAGTGGAGATGCGGGCGTTCTATCGCTGGCAGTTGCTCACACCCTTCCTCACCAGCCTGCAGACCTTTGCGGGCGGCGTCGCGGAGCTGCGCTCCACCGAGGTCTTCCAAGTCGAGCCGAATGGCCAAGTCAATCCCGGCACGACGCAATGCTGAGCCCGGCCGCCCTGCGCTCCGCGTCGCACTTCGCCCGTCGCGCCGGCGGCGACCGCAAGGGCGTGGCCGCCGTGGAGTTCGCGCTGATCGCGCCGCTGCTGATCCTGCTCTACTTCGGCCTGTCGGAGGTCACCTCCGCGGTGATCGCCAGCCGCCACGCCAACCACGCCACCTCGACGTTGGGCGATCTGGTCTCCCAGTGCGCCAACATCAACGACACCGATCTGTCCAACATGTGGGCGGCGACGCCGGACATCATCGCCCCGCTCCCCGTCTCCACCACCAACTTCAGCCAGCGGGTGACGAGCATCATCGTGAACAGCTCCAACGCGACGGTGGTCGGCTGGAGCAACTCGCCGCCCATACCGACGAGCCAAGCCAATCTGGCGCCCTTGAAGCCAGGCTCAGCCATCACGCCGCCGCCCAACCTGGTCAACACCAGCACGCCCGGCGACAGCGTCATCATGGCCGAGACGACTTACAGCTTCTCGTTTCCCGTCAACATCCTGAGCAGCCTGCTGACCTTCAACGACGTCGCCTACTTCAAGCCCCGCAAGAGTACGCAGGTGACCTATACCGGCTCCACGTCGAACGGCGGCTCGGGTACGAACACGAGCTGCTATTCGAGCTGAGACCGGGAGCTCACGGTCCCTCCACGCGCACGCCGTCGCGCCGCAGCAACGCCGGCACTCCATCCGGCCCGATCAGATGACCCGCGCCGACCACGACGAACACGTGGCCCGACCCGCTGCGCAGGATTTGCTCGATACGCTCGGCGAAGCGCCTATTGCGGTCCGCCAGAACCCGCCGGTAGAGCGCCTCGTCGTCGCGGCGCATGGGCGCGACGACTTCGGCTTCCAGCGCCTTGACGTCGCCGCGCCGCCAGTCGTCGGCAGCGCGGGCGAAAACGCCCGGATCGGTGTCGATCTCGTCCAGCGTCTCCTTCAGCGAGGCGACCTGCTCGGCCAGGGGCTCGTCGGCGAACAGGTCCAGCTGCTCGGCCAGCGTCTCGAACGCCTCGCGCTGGGCGGACGCCGGCGCGGCGGCGTTGATCTGGCTCTCCACGCCCAGCGCCTCGCTGTAGCCCTGGCGCACGTAGAAGCTTACCGTCAGCTCCAGCTCCGCCAGCCAGGGCTTCATCCGCTCCAGCGCGGCGGGATCAAGCCCCTCGCGCTGCGCCTGCGCCTTGACCCGGGCGTCGAGGACGGGCGGCAACAGGGCGGACAGGGTCTGGCCGGCCGGAAGCAGCCCCTTCGCCTGGATCATCCTGGCCGCCTCGGACGGCGCGCCGCCGCCGAGCGGGATCTCGAACCACAACGCGTCGGTCCTGGCGAGCTCGGCCGCCAGCGCCGGCGTCTTCCACTGGGTCGCCGCGGAGAGCAGGTGGATCGAGCCGAACAAGTCGACCTGCACGTGGGCTCCGGACACCCGCCAGAGCGGCGGGTCGGCCCAGGCCGCCCCCCATCCCGCTAGGACAGTCAGCATGCTCGCGCACGCAAGACAGGTCTGCAGCCGGCGAAGGTCGAATCGTCTCATGCGATCCAGTCTAGGCCTGCATCGCCTCATGCGCCGCTCCCATGGCGCGATGCGCCCCTGCGCCCTATAGCGGGTCGCGCGGGAGCCGCCATGAAGCTATTCATAGACACCGTCGACCTCGACGTCCTGAGAACCCTGTCCGGCACGGGCCTGGTGGATGGGGTCACCACCAACCCCTCGCTCGTCGCCAAGCAGGGCGGGGTGTTCCTCGACGCCATCGCCGCCATCTGCGCCCTGGTGGACGGACCCGTGTCCGCCGAAGTGGCCGCATCCACCTTCGATGGGATGGTCGCGGAGGGCGACCGCCTCGCCGCTATCGCCGCCAACGTCGTGGTCAAGCTTCCGCTCACCTGGGACGGGCTGAAGGCGACGCAGCGCTTCGCAGCGCAAGGCGTGAAGACCAACGTCACCTTGTGCTTCACCGCCGTCCAGGCGCTGATGGCGGCCAAGGCGGGCGCGACCTACGTCTCGCCCTTCGTCGGTCGTCTGGACGATCACGGCGCCGACGGCATGGACCTGATCGCCGACATCCGCGCCATCTACGACCAGTACGGTTTCGCCACCGAAATCCTGGCCGCGTCCATCCGCCACTCGGCTCACGTGCGCGAGGCGGCGCTCGCGGGCGCGGACTGCGCCACCTTGCCGCCCGCCGTGTTCCAGACCCTGCTGGCCCATCCGCTAACCGAACGCGGGCTGCGCCAGTTCACCGACGACTGGGCCGCCAGCGGACAGACGATCCTCTGAGCGGGCCTCTGAGCGGGGGCCTCTGAACCCGCGTCCTCTGCAGGCGGCAGCCTCTGAGCGACGGCCGGCGGCGAGGCTTGCGAGCGGCGGCCGCGGCGGGCTATAAGCTGCGCCCCGGCATGGATGCGTAGCTCAGCGGGAGAGCACCTCGTTGACATCGAGGGGGTCACAGGTTCAATCCCTGTCGCGTCCACCACCTCCCAGCCCTGAAAGCGTTGAGGAAACTTGGTCGCCCGCCGTGGCCGTCTGACCAGCCCGCCCCTCCCAGAGACCGTGGCGACCACACCTAACGATAGTCGCGCCGTATCGCTAGGCGAAACGCAGGCCCTGGCCCGCCGGCGTCCGGACCGAGGCGTCCTTCCCGGGCTAGCTCCCGCCGCGCCTGCACTATATGCGGGACAGCAGCCAAAAGCGGGTAGCCGGACATGACTTGGAAGTGGAAGAGTGCGCTTGCGGCGATGCTGGCGGCGGTCCTGACCGATGGCTGTTCCACCGCGCAGAGGCCGC
>CAXTUT010000270.1:0-3374 GCA_964247465.1 uncultured Caulobacteraceae bacterium
CCGCTGGCGCCGCAACGGCCGCGTACCGGAGGCGTGGACGCTGGGCTGGGGCGAGGCGCGGTTCCGGGCGCGGCTGACCAGCTTCCGCCACCTCGCCGTCTTTCCCGAACAGGCGGCGAACTGGGCCTGGTTGGAGGCGCGGGTCCGAGGCCGCGCGACGCCGCCGCGGGTGCTGAACCTGTTCGGCTACACCGGCGTGGCCAGCCTGGTGTGCGCGGCCGCCGGCGCCGCGGTCACCCACGTGGACGCGTCCAAGCGCGCGATCGCCTGGGCGCGGGAGAACGCCGGCCTCGCCGGTCTGGCGGACCGGCCCGTGCGCTGGATCTGCGAGGACGCGCGCCGCTATCTGGACCGCGAGGCCCGGCGCGGTTCGCGCTACGACGCGATCATCCTGGACCCGCCCAAGTACGGGCGCGGGCCGGCGGGAGAGGTCTGGCGGCTGTTCGAGGACCTGCCCGAGCTCGTCGCGCTGTGCGCCGAGGTGCTGGCCGGGGACGCCGACTTCCTGCTGCTGAACGCCTACGCCGCGCGCATCTCGGGGCTGTCGCTGGCGCACCTGGTGTCGGGCGCGCTGCCGGGGCGCGGCGGGACGGTGGACTGGGGCGAGCTCGCCCTGTGCGAGGCGCCCGGCGCGGGCGATGCGGCGCGCGAGATCGGCCTGTCCTTCTTCGCCCGCTGGCGCGCCGCCTGATGGCCTCGCCCGCGCCGCGCCAGATCACCTCGCTGACCAATCCGCTGGTGAAGCTCGCGCGCGGGCTGCACCTGCGCAAGGACCGCGAGGCGAGCGGCCTGTTCCTGGCGGAGGGGCTGAAGATCGTCACCGAGGCGGTCGACCTCGGCCATGCGCCGCGCGTGCTGCTGCATGGGCCGGGGTCGGCGCATCCGGTGCTCAGGCGCGTGGTCCGCGCGACGCTGGACGCCGGCGGCGAGGTGGTGGAGGTCAGCCGCGAGGTGCTGGGCAAGATCGCGCGGCGCGACAATCCGCAGGCGGTGCTCGGCGTCTTCGCGCAGATGTACGCGCCGATCCAGGCGCTGGACCCGTCCCGCGCCCGCTGCTGGGTGGCGCTGCAGGCGGTGCGCGACCCCGGAAACCTCGGCACGATCGTGCGGACGGCGGATGCGGCCGGGTGCGGCGGGGTGATCCTGGTCGGCGACTGCTGCGATCCTTTCTCGGTGGAGGCGGTGCGCGCCACCATGGGCTCGATCTTCGCCACTCCCCTGTACCGGCTGGACGTGGAGGCCTTCCTGGCCTGGCGGCGGGGCTGGCCGGGCTCGGTGGTCGGAACCCTGCTCCGCGCCGACACCGACTACCGCGCGGCGGACTACCGGGCGCCCACCCTGATCCTGATGGGCAACGAGCAGGCCGGCCTGCCGCCCGAGCTCGCCGCCGCCTGCGACGTGGCGGTCAAGATCCCCATGCGCGGCCGGGCGGACAGCCTGAACCTGTCGGTCGCCACGGCGATCATGATCTATGCGGCGACATGAGCGACCGGGACGCGCCGAACCGCTCTGGAGGCCGTTCCAAACGAGTCCGGCCGCGCTGGCCTCAGCGCGGCTTCGTCGGGCTGGAGGCTCCCCCGCGTGGGGTGCGCGCATGTCAAAGACCTGGGTTACGCATACGCGCCCCCGCCGGGGCGGGACCTGCGCGGGGGTTTTCCTCCGCCGCTGTCAGGTCCTGGGCGATGTCTGGGCTGCGAGCCCTTGAGACGATCTACACGTTAGAGAGCGGGCGCTCATGCTGGCCCTGACCCGGAGCAATCTCTTGGGCGCCTTCCGGCCCCGGGGTTTGCCCAGTCGTTTCGTCCCGCTTCGCCCTCGATCGGATACGCCGTGGGCGGAGAGGTAGCCGAAGGGCCGCGCGGGTGGGAGATGACGAGGCGCCACTCCGTCTTGGGGCACGTCCGCTTCCGGGCGACAGGCTGACGGGGAAGAATGACCTCAAACTGCTCTTCGCTAGTTGCCTTATTGCTCGTGATACGGCGTGTTGGTTCCTGCGATGAAGGCTGCGAAGACACGCCTACCGCCCTGGTCGGTTGCCTGCCCGACTTTCCAACCGGTAGGACAGAGGCCCAAGTGATTGAAGTGCAATGACCGACTATAGACGGTTCGCTGGGCATCAATGTCTGTCACCGTCGAGTAGACGGTGAACTCCTCGGGAAAGTGGCCGCTGACGTCTGTGGCGACACCAAATTCTTGACCATCTATCTGGCACCTGTAGCTCTGGCTCGGAGGGCTGCCCCGAGTATAACCGACCTGAGTGCATCTTCGGCCTGCTATTTCCGGAGTTATGGCGATGAAGCCGGAAGCTAATCTGCCGTCAGCGCAGAGGTGGACAGGCCTACCCTGTCTCGCCTCGTCAGTCGCAGCAACCTCCCAAAGCTGTGGCGGAGGTTCAGGTTTAGAACTGACCGCTATCGACTCCATGTGCCCCTGATCACAGGCTCCCAGCGGGATCAGGAGAGCAGCTATGATCGTTCCAGCCGCAGCTCTGCTTAGGTTCATAAGTCGCTTCATTCCCAATGGTGACGTATTCTTGACTTGTACGCGAGCTAAGCACAACGGTTGGCCCACCGTCGTGTCCTTTCCACCCCTTACGCCGGGCCGTAGCGTCCGTTTGCAGGGAGCAACGCCAGACCTCGTAATGGCAGGACGCCGAAGCGGCCGCCTGGGCTGTCGATCCCGAAGCAGCCTCACCCTGCTCCGTCTCGCCCGGACTTGTTCCGGGCGTCCAGAGCGCGACGCTAGCCGTTCAGGCGCTCGTACAGGTCGTCCCAGTCCGGGTTGGAGCCCTCGATCAGGTTCAGCTTCCAGCGACGCGGATAGCCCTTGATCGTGTGCTCGCGGCGCATGGCTTCGGTGATCAGCTCGAAGACCTCGTACCAGACGAGGCGCGTCACGCCGTAGCGTCGCGTGAAACCCGGGCGGGCGCCTTCGCGATGTTCATAGACGCGGCGAGCGAGGTCGCTGGTCACGCCCGTGTACAGCGTGCCGTTGCGCCCGCTCGCCACGATGTAGACCGCGATGATCCCGTCCCGCTCCACCTCCGTAACGGTAGCGCTCTGGGCGCCCGGAACAAGTCCGGGCGAGACGGGGGAGGAAGGCTGGAGACGTCAGGCTCGACCGGCGGCTTACACCATTGCGGGAGCCAGCTTCTCCGCCCTGAGAGCGCCTGCAGCAGCGAGCTGGCAAGATCGTTGCACGTGGGCGCGGCTTGACCCCTGCTCTCCGCCACGCTACGTCCCATTCCAACACGTCGGAGCAACAAACGTGCGTGAGCGCATCGTACTTATCGGAGCGGCCCTGAGCGTGTGATCCTTGTGGTCATGCGAGCGCGGTCGCTCATCCCAAGGCCCTCCGGGGCCTTTTTTCATGCC
>CAXTUT010000271.1:0-3367 GCA_964247465.1 uncultured Caulobacteraceae bacterium
ACCGGGCGAACCGCTGCGCGCCGGGGCGGAGCTGGCGGGCGCCATCGGCTGGGCGATCGTCCTGCCGCAGATGCTGGCGGCGCTGGGCGCGGTGTTCGCCCAGACCGGCGTCGGCCACGCGGTGGCGGACGTCACCGCGCGCCTGCTGCCGGCGGACAACCGCTTGGCCGTCGTGGTCGCCTATACCGTGGGGATGGCCGCGTTCACCGCGGTGATGGGCAACGCCTTCGCCGCCTTCCCCGTGATGACGGCAGGCGTCGGACTGCCGCTGATCGTGCGTCGGATGCACGGAGACCCGGCCGTCATGGGCTCGCTCGGCATGCTGTCGGGGTTCTGCGGCACCCTGGTCACGCCGATGGCGGCCAACTTCAACATCGTGCCCGTCGCCTTGCTGGAGCTGCCGGACCGCTGGGCCGTCATCCGCGCGCAGGCGCCCACCGCGCTCGTGCTGCTCGCCGTCAACACGGCCTTGATGTACGCCCTCGTTTTCCGCTTCTAGAGCCTGTGAGCCCCCATCGCCTAACGCTGCAAAGCCTGACGCCCCAAAATCTGACGCCGGAGATCGCCGCCAGCTTCGCCGACATCGCGCTCGGCCACGTCGGGCGGGAGTATCCGAACAAGCTCGACCACGTGCTGGTGGCCGACGCGGACGCGCGCACCCCCCGCGCCCTACACCCCATCTTCTACGGCAGCTTCGACTGGCATAGCTGCGTGCACAGCTACTGGATGCTGGCGGCCCTGCTGCGGGCGTTCCCGCACGGCGCTGCGGCGGCCCGGATCACCGCCCTGTTCGACGCCATGCTGACGAAGGAGAAGGTCGCGGGCGAGCTGGCCTACCTGGCGCGCCCGCTTAGCGGCGGCTTCGAGCGGCCTTACGGCTGGGCATGGATGCTGGCGCTGGCTGTCCAGCTCGGTCCCTTTCGTGCAAACCGCGAAGATGAGGAGCGATGGTCCCGCTGGTCCGCGGCCCTGCAGCCCATGGCCGAGGCTTTCGCCGACCGCTTCAAGGCCTTCCTGCCGAAGGCCGATTATCCGATACGCAGCGGCGCCCACGCCAACACCGCCTTCGCCCTGCGCCTGGCCTTCGACTACGCGCAGGCGTTCGAGGACGGCGACCTGCTGGAGCTGATTCGCGGGCGGGCGCAGCTCTGGTACGGCCATGATCGCGCCGCGCCGGCCTGGGAGCCGTCGGGAGACGACTTCCTCTCGCCGACGCTGGTGGAGGCGCAGCTGATGGCCGATCCGCGCGTCAACGCCGACGCGCGCGCCTGGCTCGCCGCCTTCCTGCCCGACCTCGCGTCCGGTCGGCCCGCCACCCTGTTCGAGCCGGCCAGGGTCAGCGATCGCGGCGACGGCAAGATCGCCCATCTCGACGGTTTGAACCTCAGTCGCGCCTGGGCCTGGCGCGAACTGGCGCAATGGCTTGCGCCGGAGGACGCCGCCCTCGCTCGGACCGCCGCCGAGCGACACCTGGAGGCCAGCCTGCCGCACGTGGCGGGCGACTACTTCGGCGAGCACTGGCTGGCGACCTACGCCACGCTCGCCCTGGGCGCGGCCGAATGAGCGAGGGACGCTGGGCGTTCTGGATCGACCGGGGCGGCACCTTCACCGACGTGGTGGCGCGAAGGCCGGACGGGTCGCTGGCGGTCGAGAAGCTGCTGTCGGAGGCGCCCGGCCGCTACGCCGACGCGTCGGTGGAGGCGATCCGCCGCCTGCTCGGCCTGGAGCCCGGCGACGCCATCCCCGCCGACGCCATCGAGGCGGTGAAGATGGGCACCACCGTCGCCACCAACGCGCTGCTGGAGCGACGGGGCGAGCCGACGCTGCTGGCGATCACCGCCGGCCACGGCGACGCCCTGCGCATCGGCTACCAGAGCCGGCCCAAGATTTTCGCCCGCCGCATCGTCCTGCCTGAGCCGCTGTACGCGGATGTGCTGGAGGTGGACGAGCGCGTCGGCGCCGACGGCGCGGTTCTGCGTCCCCTGGACGAGGCCGGCGTCCGCGTGAGGCTGCAGGCCGCCTACGATCGGGGGCTGCGCGCGGTCGCGGTGGTGTTGATGCACGGCTACCGCTTCACCGATCACGAGCGGCGCGTGACGGCGATCGCGCGCGAGGTCGGCTTCACCCAGGTCTCCGCCAGCCACGACGTCAGCGCCCTGATGAAGCTGGTGGCGCGGGGCGACACCACGGTGGTGGACGCCTACCTGTCGCCGGGGCTGCGCCGCTATGTCGGCCGGATCGCGGGCGCGCTCGGCCGCGACGTGCGGCTGTTGTTCATGCAGTCCAACGGCGGGCTGGTGGAGGCCTCGCGCTTTCGCGGCCGCGACGCGGTGCTGTCGGGACCGGCGGGGGGCGTGGTCGGCATGGTGCGCACGGCGGCCGAGGCCGGGATCAAGCGCGTGCTGGGCTTCGACATGGGCGGCACCTCCACCGACGTCTCCCACTACGCCGGCGACTACGAGCGCACCCACGAGGGCGAGGTGGCGGGCGTGCGGATGCGCGCGCCGATGATGCGCATCCACACGGTGGCGGCGGGCGGCGGCTCGATTTGCCGCTTCGAGGGCGGCCGGCTGCGCGTGGGGCCGCAGTCCGCCGGGGCCGATCCCGGTCCCGCCTGCTACCGCCGCGGCGGTCCGCTGACGGTGACCGACTGCAACCTCATGCTCGGCCGCCTGCAGCCCGACGCCTTCCCCAAGGTGTTCGGCCCCGGCGGCGACCAGGCGATCGACGTCGAGGTCGTCCGCGAGAGCTTCGCCATCCTGGCCGCACAGGTGTCGGCGGCGACGGGACGGCCGCATACCGCCGAGCAGGTGGCCGAAGGCTTCCTGACCATCGCGGTGGACAACATGGCCGCCGCCATCGCCGCCATCTCGGTGCAGCGCGGCTACGACGTGGCGGGCTACACCCTGGCCTGCTTCGGCGGCGCGGGCGGCCAGCATGCCTGTCGCGTGGCCCAGGCGCTGGGCGTGCAGCGGGTGATGATCCATCCGCTGGCGGGCGTGCTGTCGGCCTACGGCATGGGTTTGGCCGACGCGCGCGTTCTGCGCGAAGCGGCCGTGGAGCGCCGCCTGGACGAGGATGCGGCCGTCTTGGACAGCGCAATCGAGGCGCTGGAGCGCGCCGCGTGCGAGGACCTCGCCGCCCAGGGGCTGGAGCTGGCGGCCGTGCGCCGGCTGCGCCGCGCGCACCTGAAGTATGAGGGGAGCGACACGGCCCTGCCGGTCGCCTTCGGTTCGCCGGCGCAGATGCGCGAGGCGTTTGAGCAGGCGCACCGCCAGCGCTTCGGCTTCGTCATGGCCGGCAAGGCGCTGGTGGTGGAGTCCCTGGCCGTCGAAGCGGTGGGCGAGATGCATGGCTCGGCCGGCGC
>CAXTUT010000272.1:0-3359 GCA_964247465.1 uncultured Caulobacteraceae bacterium
GCGCAGGACAGCTACGCCGGGCGTCCGCTGCTGGCGCGCCTGGGCGCGCTCGACGCCTACCGGCGCATGGTGCAGGCCGCCCGCGGCGAGACGCCGGCCCTGGCCGCGCGGCCCGAGCTGCTGCAGATTTTCTCCGCCTACCGCAGCCCGGAGTGGGACGCCGCGCGCTGCGCCACGGAGCGGAACTGCCAAGGGGTGGTCCGCGCAGCCTGTTCGGCGCACCGCACCGGGCTCGCGCTCGACCTGGTGCTGGACACAGCGCCCGGTTTCCCCGTCGACAGCTCCGCGGACGCCAACCGATTGGAAATGGTGCGAGGGCGCGCGTACCGCTGGATGCTGGCCAACGCGGGCCGCTACGGCTTCGTCAACTACGTCTTCGAGCCCTGGCACTGGGAGTGGACCGGCGAAGCGCCTTAGCGTCCGAGCGCTCCGCCCACCCGCTCACCCCGAACGCGGGGTCAAACTGGACGGGCTTGGCCCCAAGGGAGGGCCACGAGGCTGACGACAGGCCTGTGACCCTCCGTGACCACGCCGATCCCGAAGGCGAGCAGCGCCCCCAGACTCCAGACGTAATAGGCCGTCAGATAGCTCCATTGCCCAAAGCTCGCATCGAACAGGGCCGCGACATGGGTCAGCACGACCAGCAGAGAGCAGGCGCTCATCCACAGCAGCCATTGGCGGCGACAGCTGACGGTCAGGAGCAGGAGAATCATCAGTAACGCGAGATCAAGTGCGGCCATGACGGGTTGGCTATGGTGATGAGGTCTTCGATCTTCCCATATGGCCGCTCCGATCCAGTCGATCGTGTAAGCGACCGCGGTGGCGCGTTCGGGCCAGCGTCCGCGCAGGATGGCCCAAGCGCTCACGGTCACCATAAGTAGCGACGTCAGTTGAGACAGGTGGGTGAGGAACATGGCTTAAGCCCTCGGGAAGCCGCTGCGCTCTCCGAGGGCTCTTGCTTTTAAGCCGCCCGCAGGTGGCGCGGTTCGGCGGCGACAATGTCGTTGTCGCCCGGCGGCTTGTCGGCGCCGCCCTGCATGGTGGCGTCCACGCCCATGCGCTTCTGCCAGCGGTCGAGCCGGCGGTGGGCGGTGATGAGGCGATCGCGCACCGCGGTCATCTCGGGCAGGGCGGCGGCGAGCTCGTTCACCGCGTCCTGGCCGACCAGGATCGACCATTGGGCGTCCTGGCGGGTCTGGGTGACGGTGCCAAGCAGGCTCGCCATGCGCCCGAAGGCGTCGTCGAGCGCTCGCTCGGTGGAGATCAGAGAGTCGGCTATGCGGGTTGCGGCTTCGTTGCGGTCCAAGGCTGTCATCCTCAAGGGCGCCGGGCTGGTGGGCGATCAGCTCCGGGGGTTGCGACGCTCGCACGAACGAAGGCGACGGGACGGTGTTTGTAGCGGTGCAGGGCGCTCATCATGTCGAACGTCCCCACGAGCGACCCCGCCGCAAGGGCGAGGGCCGCGGCGAGCACGATCACCCAGGCTAGCCGTCTTGCAGGCTCGGGAGCCCAACCGCGGACTGGGACGATTCGGCCCCAAGGAGGATCGCCGTACTGATGATCTCCACCAGAAGCGCGTCCGGAGACAAATCCTGAGAATCCTGCTTCAGCCGTTCCACCAACCACGCCGCGCTCCTCTGCTGCGAGGTGTCGGCCAGGGTCTCCAGAGCGTCCCGCACGTCCGTCCAGGTGAACATCAGCAGGGGCTTGGCCATGGGGATTCTCGCTTCCACGACCCAAGGCTTGCCCCGCCTCGACGACCTCCAACATGGGGGCGCGCTCCCCATGGGGATTGTCCCCATGCCGATAAAGTCCTTGCGGTGCGGCGTCCTGCTCGACCCTGGCGCCTTCAGGCGACGCGGCCAGCAGCAGGCGGACGGCGGCGGCCCGGTCGGCGACGCCGAGCTTTCGCACCGCCTCCTCGATGTGACGGTCCACCGTCTTGGGCGCTATGCTCAGCCGGCGGCCGATTTCCTTGGACGTCCAGTGGCCCGCCGCCATCTCCAGGCACTCGCGCTGACGCCCCGTGAGGCGATCAAGCAAAGCGTACGCGCTGGGAGACTCCATCAGGAACAGCCTTGTCGCGTTCCGCTGCCGGCGGCGTCAACTCTACAACGCATGCGACACGCGGGACGGCCTCTCCTGAAAGTTGAATATTCATTCGCGCGCACCGGCAAGCGCAATCTGAAGATGATGGACGACCCGCGTCGACGTTTTTGTCTTTTGGTCATGGTGGCTGGAGGCGGGATCGAACCGCCGACCTGAGGGTTATGAATCCTCCGCTCTAACCATCTGAGCTACCCAGCCGAAGACCACCCGCCACCGCGAGCCGCCGAAGCGAGGCGCGGGTATACTCAAAGCCTCCGTTCGCCTCAAGGCCGTCGCCGCGCCCACCGCGCAAAGCGGACGCTTCAGCCGTCGACCGCCGCGGGCTAAGACGCGGCCATGACGGTGCTCCACCTGCTGGGCTCGCCGCGCCATGGCGGGGCGGAGACCTTCTTCCTGGACCTGCTGGATGCGCTGCAGCGCGACGGCTCGCTCCAGGCTGCGGCCATCCACGCCAACCCCGACCGGGAGCGCGCGCTCGCCGCCATGGACGTGCCGGCCCACGTGCTGCCCTTCAATCCACCGTTCGACTGGTCCACCGGACCGCGCATCCGCGCCCTGGCGCGCGCGCTCGACGCCAAGGTGCTGGTGCAGTGGATGAACCGCGCCGGCCGCGTCGTCCCGCGCCGCGGCCCCTGGACCCGCATCGGCCGGCTCGGCGGCTACTACGATCTCAAATACTACCGCGGCGCAGACTATCTGATCGGCAACACGCGCGACATCGTCGACTACCTCGTGCGCGAGGGCTGGCCGGTGGAGCGGGTCGACTACATTCCCAACTTCGCCGTGGCCAAGGATGATCCCCCGGTCGAGCGCGCGAGCCTGCACACGCCGGATGATGCGCCGCTGCTGCTCTGCATGGGCCGGCTGCACAGCGACAAGGCCCATGACGTGAGCCTGACCGCGTTGGCCGACCTGCCCGGCTGTTATCTCTGGATCGCGGGCGCGGGCGAGGACGAGCGCAAGCTGAAGGCGCTGGCCCACCGGCTGGGCGTGGCGGAGCGGGTGCGCTTCCTCGGCTGGCGGCTGGACGCTTCGGCCCTGTACCGTACCGCCGACGTCTGCCTGTTCCCGTCGCGCTTCGAGCCGCTGGGCAACACCGTCATGCAGGCCTGGGCGCACCGCATCCCCCTGGTCACCGCCGCCAGCGCCGGCCCGGGCGCTCTGGTCCGGCCGGAGCAGGACGCCCTGCTGGTCCCCATCGACGACGCGCCCGCCGCGGCCAAGGCCGTGCGCCGCCTGCTGGCCGCCCC
>CAXTUT010000273.1:0-2243 GCA_964247465.1 uncultured Caulobacteraceae bacterium
GGGTCGCTGGCGCGACGACGGGGTGCGGCGGCTGGCCTTCCTGCTCGGCGGCGCGGACGGACTGGACGCAGGCCTGCTCGCCCGCGCCGACCACCGCCTGGCGTTCGGGCCTCAGACCTGGCCCCACGCCCTGGCGCGCGCGATGCTCGCCGAACAGGTCTACCGCGCCGCCACGCTGCTCGCCGGCTCGCCCTACCACCGGGACTGAACCCTGACCGGCGGACAGGCTGCCCGCGAGACGAAGACGTTAACCCCCTTTTAAATGTTGTGGCGGGCCAGACGCTGGAAAGTCATGTTTCAGCAAAACGCAGGACATGGTTTGCGGCTTAGCTGTCGACCTCGGCGAAACGTCTGGCGAGAGGCCCGTGATGACGACTTCCGGCGAAGCCACCTGGCGACGGCCAACCGACGACGAGCGGTGCGTGCTCAGCGCCGCCGAGCGCGACGGCTATGTCAGCGCCAAGCTGTATGCCGCCGGCGACTTCAGCGAGGAAGGTTTCCTGCTGTTCGGCCGCCTGGAGGTCATGTGCCTGAAGGGACTGCTGCGCTTTGTGGACCGGCTAGGCGAGAGCGAGCGCGCGCCTGGCGATGTGGACATGGTCTTCGCGCCGGCCCTCAGCGCTTCGCCGGCCTAGGCCATAAGCCCCGATCCCCGGTCATAGCCGCGCCTGCGCGTCGCAGGCCTTTGCTGGCGGGCGGAATACAATTATGTAGACGGCTCGATGACGCCCGGCCGACGCCGGGCGCCTCTGTTTTGACCGTACGGCTTGCGCCTCGCCGCAAGCCCATCGAGAGGGCCCAAGCCCCATGGCCGACATCCTGATGCCCAAGGCCACCGCCGTCTGGCTGGTGGACAACAGCACGCTCACCTTCGATCAGGTGGCCGACTTCTGCGGACTGCACCCGCTGGAGGTCTCCGGCATCGCCGACGGCGAAGTGGCGCGCGACATCCGCGGGGCCGATCCGATCGGCAACGGCCAGCTCACCCGCGAGGAGCTGGAGAAGGCCGAGAAGAACCCGGCCTACCGCCTCGTCGCCCAGAAGAGCCGCCATGCGGAGATGCTGAAGCCGGCCAAGAAGAGCGGCGCGCGCTACACGCCGGTGTCGCGCCGCCAGGATCGCCCGGACGCCATCGCCTGGTTCCTGCGCAACCATCCCGAGGTCAGCGACGCCCAGATCGCCAGCGTGCTCGGGACGACCAAGACGACCATCGAGTCGGTGCGCTCGCGCAGCCACTGGAACAGCTCCGCCATCAAACCGGTCGATCCGGTGACGCTCGGCCTGGTCGGCCAGCTCGACCTGGACGAGATCGTGCGCAAGGCGGCCGAGAAGAAGGCCCGCGACGACGCCCGTAACGGCGTGCCCGCCGAAGGGGCCACCCTGCGCCCGGCGGCGGAGCCGGTCGCCGACGACCGGTGATCCTCTCCCCTCATGGGAGGGGGAAGAGCACCTGGGCCGTGACGTCGCGCGGTCAGTGGGCGCGGGCGCCTCGAAGGACCTCGATCTCCTCCTTCAGGCGCAGCTTGCGTCGCTTCAGCTCATGGACGCGCAGCGAGTCGCTGCTCGGCGCGCGGTGTTCGTCCTCAATCGCCCTGTCAAGCTGCTGGTGACGGGACCCAAGTTCGCGGATACGGGCATCGACGGCCATCCAGGACCTCCATGGGTTTGTGACGAGCCCACTACGCCAGAGACTTACAGCCTTGTCAGGTCACAGCTGCGTGACGCGGCAGCGAAGGGGCGTGAGCTTTACCCCGTGCGTGCGTCTGCTAAGTTCCGAGACGACGCGCCTAGCGGCCAGGCGCCGGCCAGGGCATGTGCATGAATGACGACGGCCCGATCCTGGGCGCACCGGACGCTTCGCTGCGCGCCCAGCTCGCCACCTTCAAGGTGGAGCACCAGGACCTCGACGCCGCGGTCGCCGCCCTCCAGTCCAAGCCGCGGCCCGACCAGATCCAGATCGCCCGCCTGAAGAAGAAGAAGCTGCGCCTGCGCGACGAGATCGTGCGCCTGGAAGACCAGCTGACCCCGGACATCATCGCCTGACCCGCAACGGGTGTCAGCCGAGACGGCGGCGCGAGCCCTTGCGCACGAACATCGCCGCATCCGCCTCCGCCAGCCAGCGCACGGGCTCCAGCCCCGGCTCATAGGCGCGCACCCCCGCCGACAGGCGAAGCGCGATCGACGCGCCGTCGAAGGTCACGGGCTCGCGCTCCAGCTCCGCCACCAGCGACGCGGCCTTGGCG
>CAXTUT010000273.1:2253-2673 GCA_964247465.1 uncultured Caulobacteraceae bacterium
GGCGAGCGCAGCGCTCGCCTCGGCCTGGGCGAGCAGCACGCCGAACTCGTCGCCGCCGAGCCGCGCCACCACGTCGGACTCGCGCACATGGTCCAGCAGGCCCCGCGCCACCGACTCCAGCACCGCGTCGCCCGCGGCGTGGCCGTAACGGTCGTTGACCGCCTTGAACCCGTCCAGGTCGAAGTAGACCAGGCTCGCCGGCGCATCGTAGCGGGCGCAGAAGGCGCAGGCCCGCGACAGCTCGCGCAAAAAGGCGCGCCGGTTCAGCACCGGCGTCAGCGGATCGCGATCCGCCCGCCGCTCCACCTCCGCCAGACGCCCGCGCAGCGCCCGCGTTTCGGCGCGCGCCGCGTCGCGCGCGGCGCGCCGGCGCGCGGCGTCCGGACGAGAAAAGCCCAGGTCGCCGCCAGCATCAACAGC
>CAXTUT010000273.1:2683-3311 GCA_964247465.1 uncultured Caulobacteraceae bacterium
TCCTCGGCGCTCACCCGGCTGGCTCCATGCGCCGCCATAGCTCAGGATCGGTTGCGGGCGCAAACGGCGTCCCTATACTGCCTGGCCTTCGCAACCGCCTTGTGGACCTTCGACTTGGACGCGACGGACACGCCCGGCCCCGCTTCGCCTATGGCGGACCCGGTCGTGGCCATCATCATGGGCAGCCGCTCCGACTGGCCCACCCTACGCCACGCGGCCGATGCGCTGGAGGCGCTGGGCGTCGCCTATGCCTGCCAGGTCGTCTCCGCCCACCGCACGCCGGAGCGGCTGTACGGCTTCGCCCGCGGCGCCAGGGCGGCCGGCTACAAGGTGGTCATCGCCGGGGCCGGCGGGGCGGCGCACCTGCCGGGCATGACCGCCTCGATGACCGAGCTGCCGGTGATCGGCGTCCCCGTACGTTCAGAGGCGCTGAGCGGCCTGGATTCGCTGCTGTCCATCGTGCAGATGCCGGGCGGCGTGCCCGTGGCGACCGTGGCCATCGGCCCACCCGGCGCCACCAACGCCGGCATCCTCGCCGCCCAGATCCTGGCGCTGGGCGACCCGGCGCTGGCCGAGCGCCTCGCCGCCCACCGCCGCGCGCTGTGCGAGGCCGTGCCCGAAGCGGTGG
>CAXTUT010000274.1:0-3292 GCA_964247465.1 uncultured Caulobacteraceae bacterium
GGCGCCGCACCTGCTGCACAGGCTGCTCCGGGCGGCGCGGCGCCCGCGGCCGCTGCGGGCGACATGGTCGGCAAGGCGTCCGGAGAGGTCACGCCCGCGGCGGGCGCAGCCGCCCAGGCCGCCCAGCGCGCGTGGAGGGTGCCGGCGTCCGTGACGCTGGCCCAATACGTCATCGAGAGCGGAGCCGGGCACCGCATGCCGCGCGGCTCCAACAACCCGTTCGGGATCAAGGCCGGGCGAGGCCAGCCCTCGGTGATGGCCTGGACTTACGAATACCTGAAGGACGGCACGCGCATCCACATCCTGGCGCCGTTCCGGGTCTTCGCCAGCGTCGCGGACGCCTTCGACGCCCACGGGCGGCTGCTGGCGCACCACCCGGCCTACGCCGAGGCGCGCAAATACTTCAACGACGCTGACGCCTTCGCCCGCGGCCTCGAAGGCCACTACTCCACCACCAAGGGCTACGGCCAGACGGTGGCGGACCAGATGAAGGCCCACAACCTTTACCAGTACAACATCAAACCCTAGCCGATCTTGAGGCAGGCGTTCATCCGTTTGATGACAGGGGCGTATAGCGTCTTGTCCGCAGCCGGATAGCTCAGGATGAGCTGGGCCACCACGTTCTCGCCGGCGACGACCCGACTGTAGAAGATCTTGCCCTCCGCCAGGCCGGAGGCGACCTGCCAGTCTGGGCCCTTGGCGGTGTAGGTCGAACGGCCGTGCATCGTTTTCACCACGAGGCCGAGCACGTCCGCCATCTTCGACGGGGCGGCCGTCTCGCCGGAGACCGAGAGGACTTCCTGCGGCGTCGGGCCGTCGAAGATGACGCCGTCGTGGGCGTCGGCTTCAGCTTGCGGCCGGAACAGGTCGGCCGGATAGCAGATGGAGTAGCCGTAGCGGCTGTTGCCGTAGGTCTTCCACAGATGCTGGCCGCGGTCGGCGGCCCATACCGGCGAGCCGGACGCCGCGAGGCAACCGGCGCCCGCCACCAGGGCGAGGATGCGCCCGCAAACACCCCTGCTTACAGCCATCGGCCTGTCCCCGCCTTAGTCACGCGGCTTGTACCGCGGCCCTGCCCCCGCACCAACGGCCTTGTCGAGGGCGCCGTGCACCGCCCCCGTTTAGCCCTCCTTTACCCTCCACCCGGTAATTGTTGCCTAGCCGCAGGGCGCGTGCGGTGGGGAGTTGCGGTTGGATCAGGTCGTCAGAGCGTTGCAGGGGTTCGGGATCGGCAGGCTGGCCGCGATCCTGGGCGCCGGCGCAGGCGCGGCGGCGATCCTGGTGGCCATCCTGCTGCGGGTGGGCGGCCAGCCGACCAGCCTGCTCTACGCCAACCTCGACCTGAAGGAGGCCGGGCAGATCACCGCCCAGCTCGACCAGTCGGGGGTCAAGTACGAGGTCAAGGGCGACGGCTCGACCATCTTCGTGGACCGCGACAAGGTCGCCTCCACGCGGCTGCTGCTGTCGGGCAAGGGGCTGCCGACCTCGGGCTCGGTTGGCTACGAGATCTTCGACAGCGCGCCGGCGCTCGGCCAGACCGACTTCGTCCAGACCCTGAACCGCCAGCGCGCGCTGGAGGGCGAACTGGCGCGCACCATCCGCTCGATCCAGGGCGTCAGCTTCGTGCGCGTGCACCTGGTGCTGCCGCGCCACCAGCTGTTCGAGGAGGACGCCGAGCAGCCGTCGGCCTCCATCCTGATCGCCACCGGCGCCGGACGCGTGGGGGCCGAGCAGGTGCGCGCGATCCGCAACCTCGTTGCCGGCGCTGTCCCTGAGCTGAAGCCCGAGCGGGTCAGCATCACCGACCAGCAGGGCGAGCTCTTGGCGGCGGAGGGCGATGGGGCGGTGGACGGCGCGGGCGGCGGCGAGCGGACCCAGGTGGAGGAGCGCATCCGCCGCACGGTGAAGGACATCGTGGAGGGCGTGGTCGGCCCCGGCCACGCGCGCGTGCAGGTCACAGCCGACGTGGACATGGCCGCGGTCACCACCCAGTCGGAGCACTTCGACCCCGACGGCCAGGTGGTGCGCTCCACCCAGACGTCGGACGAGAAGTCCAACGAGCTGAAGGCCAATCCCGCCGGCGCAACCTCGGCCTCCCAGAACGTGCCGGGCGCGGCGCCGCCGGCGTCCGGCTCCGGCGACACGTCCAACACCGGCAAGCAGGACGAGACCACCAACTACGAGATCAGCAAGACCACCACGACCGAGGTGCGCCAGCCGGGCCAGGTCAAGCGGCTGTCGGTGGCGGTGGCGGTGGACGGGACGACGGCTGCGCCCGTGCACGGCCACCCGGGGCCCTACACGCCCCGCACGGCCGAGGAGATGCGCCGCATCGAGCAGCTGGTGCGCTCGGCCATGGGCTACGACGACAAGCGCGGCGACCAGCTCAGCGTGGTCAACGTGCCGTTCGACCGCGACCTGCAGGGCGAGGGCGCCAGCGTCGCCTCGGCCTTCAGCTTCGACAAGAACGACGTGATCCGCCTGGCCGAGCTCGGCGTCATGGCCGTGGTGGCGGCGCTGATCATCCTCTTCGTGGTCAAGCCGATGCTGAAGACGACGGGCGCAGGCGGCGGTGCGGTATCGGTCACCGCCTTGAACGCCGCGCCGCGCCTGGGCGCCGACGGCCAGCCGGTCTCAGCCGCCCTGGCCTACCAGGGCGGCGCGCTGGCCTTGCCCGGGCCCGACGGCGACGGCCGCATGGAGATGGCCAAGGTGGACGGCCAGGTGAAGGTCTCCTCGGTCAAGCGGGTGTCGGACTTCGTGGAGCGCCACCCCGAGGAGTCGGTGGCGATCCTGCGCAGCTGGCTGCACGAGGCCTGACCCGTGCTCGCCAAGCGCGCTCCCATCGACAGCGTCGACAAGCTGAGCGGGCCGGAAAAGGTCGCCGTGATCATGCTGGCGCTCGGCGAGGACCACACCCGGCTTTGGGAGTCGCTGGACGAGCAGGAGATCCGCGAAATCTCCCAGGTGATGTCAAGCCTGGGCACCGTCTCCTCCGCCGCGGTGGAGGGCCTGCTGGGGGATTTCGTGTCCGGAGCCAACGGAACCGGCGCGATCATGGGCTCCTACGAGCAGACCCAGCGCCTGCTCGCCGCCTTCCTGCCGGCCGAAAAGGTCGAGTCCCTGATGGAGGAGATCCGCGGTCCGGCGGGCCGCACCATGTGGGACAAGCTCGCCAACGTGAACGAGGCGGTGCTGGCCAACTATCTGAAGAACGAATACCCTCAGACGGTCGCCGTGGTGCTGTCCAAGATCAAGGGCGAGCACGCCGCGCGCGTCCTGTCCGCCCTGC
>CAXTUT010000275.1:0-3285 GCA_964247465.1 uncultured Caulobacteraceae bacterium
CCCTCACCGCCATGTTCGACACCCGAGCCGCTGCCGAGGCGACCCGCCAGAAGCTGGTCCAGGCCGGCGTCAGCAACGCCGAAATCGATCTGCAAGACGAATCTACCTACGCGACTGAAGCCGCGACGCCCCACAAGGAGGGGCTGATGGCCAGCATCAAGACCATGTTCGGCGCTCACGATGACCACCACGCCTACGCCGAAGGCATGAGCCGCGGACATGTCCTGCTCAGCGCCACGGTCCCGGACGCCCAGACCAACGAGGCGATTCAGATCCTTGAGGGCAGCGACGCCGTGGACCTCGACGCCCGTGAAAGCGAATGGCGCCAGTCCGGCTGGACCGGTCGCACGGAAGCCTATGCGGAGCCTGCCGGCCTTACCGCCGCTGGCGACGAGACCATCCAGCTTGCCGAAGAGCGCCTTGTGATCGGCAAGCGCGAAGTCGAGCGGGGCGGCATGCGTGTGCGGTCCTACATCGTCGAAACGCCGGTCAGCGAGCAGGTCACCCTGCGCGACGAGACCGTGGGGATCGAGCGCCGTCCGGTGAACCGCGCGGTCGCCGCGGGCGACGACGCCTTCCGCGATCGCTCGATCGAGATGCGCGAGACCGGCGAAGAGGCGGTGGTAGGCAAGGAGGCCTTCGTCACCGAGGAGATCGGCCTGCGTAAGGACGTCGGCCAGCGAACCGAAGAGGTCCGCGACACGGTCCGTCATACCGAAGTCGAGGTGGAGCGTGTGGACGCTGCGGCGGGCACGCCTGTCGCCGGGCAGCCGGCCGCCAAGCGCTTCTGAGTGACCGGGCGGAGCGCTGACGCGCTCCGCCCGCTTTCCTCCAACGACGGCCCGCGCGGGACGGGCGATCTCGGCGGTCACGCCCGCGCCCAGGCCGCGAATGGCGTGGCTGCCCTGGCTCGTCGGCACACTCGCGTCGCCGGCCCGACGGTTGTTCTACTCCGTAGCTGTGGCCACCGCGATGCCGGTGCCCCGGCGGAGACGATCGAGACCCGCCGCCGTCGCCGCGTCTGCGCCCAGTCGCCGGCAGAGGGGTGGCGCTGCCGAACGGCAAGACGCTGGATCGATGGCTCCACAGCAGGATGATGGCGCAAGGTTTGGGCACGCGCCCGCCAAATCGCACGCTGACCGCCTTATTAAGCGGTTGGAAAGCAAGATGCGTGGTCACTGGACGGCGAGGGAACCCAGGACAGGCCAGGTCATGCTGCAGTCTTACGCCGTCTCCGTTGTCAGCGAAAAGCCGGACGGACACCTCGAGCACCTCCTCTACGTCATCGAAGCCAACAGTGTCGATGCAGCGGAGGGGAGGGTGATGGCCCAATCTCTCACAGCAGGGCGCATGATCAGAGGTCTGATCAGCCGTTCGTTCGAACTGCATGGCGCGTCCGCATTCGCCGGCCCTATCTGAAGCCTTCTGATGGCGAAGCTGTTCGATCTCCGCCCTGCAGCGTCGTGACGCCAATCAGGGTCCGGGCTTGGCGGGGTCGAGCAGGCGGTGGGCGTGGATGATGAAATAACGCATCAAGGCGTTGTCGACGGTCGCCTGCGCCCGCGACTTCCAGGCCGTATGGGCGCTGTCGTAGTTCGCAAAGGCGCCAACGAAATCCACCTTGGTGGGATCGCGGAACTCCTGTCCGCCGACCGCCTTCAGCTCGCCCCCGATCACGAGGTGCAGCAGGTAGCCGTCGGTGTCTTGCGCCATGTACGGGGTCCTGAAGCTCTGGCGGCCGCGAGGCGCATCAGGCCTCGACCGGCAGGTCGATAGTCGCGGTGCGGCGCAAGATCAACGGCGCCAAGGCGGCCGCGCAGCAGACCAGCCCCGCGTTGCGCGCCATAGCCGTGTTGAAGCGCAACGGGCGCCCGTTCTGGTCGCTGGTGGCCGCGCCCGCCTCACGCGCGATCAGATCGCCCGCGGCGATGTCCCAGTCGTTCTTCCAGCCGATCGACACCGCCGCATCGAACCGCCCCGCCGCCACCAGCGCCATGCGATAGGCCAGGGCGCTGCGCTGTCCGACCCGCATCGCAGGCCACGGCTCCGCCCAGCGGCGATCCTCCACCATGCCGGCGGGAGCCAGCATCGTGCATCCCGCCAGCTCGGCCGTGGCGCTGGCTGTGATCGCCTCGCCGTTGCAGCTCGCGCCCCCGTCGATGCAGGCCGCATAGGCCTCGTCCAGCGCCGGGGCGAACACCACGCCCGCGGTGGGCACGCCGTCCTCCACGACAGCGACCGAGACGGCGAACCAGGGCTTGCCCTTCACGTAGGCTGTGGTGCCGTCCACGGGGTCCACGATGAACAGGCGGCGCGCGTCCAGTCGCGCCGCGTCGTCGGGGCTCTCCTCCGACAGCCAGCCGTAGGCCGGGCGCGCGTCGAGCAGTTCGCGCTTCAGCAGGGCGTTGACCGCCAGGTCGCCGTCGGTAACCGGCGAACCGCCGGGCTTGCTGCACACCGTGAGGCCCCGGGCGCGGTGGTCCAGCGCCAGCCGCCCGGCGGCGCGCACCACCTCGCCCAGCAGCGCGAGGTCCTCCTGCGGCGAGGGCGGCAGGCTCATCGGCCCGCGATGGCCAGTCCGTCCACCAGCAGCGAGGGTGAGTTGTTGGCGCCCCGGATCTCCAGGTCCGCGCCAGGGACCAGACGGGCGTAGATGTCCAGCAGGTTGCCGGCCACGGTGATCTCGGTCACCGGATAGGCCGGCGCGCCGCCCTCGAACCACATGCCCGAGACGCCGGCCGACCAGTCGCCGGTGTTGGCGTTCAGCGACGGCCCGAACATGGAGGTGACGAGCAACCCCTCGCCCGCGTCGGCCATCAGCTGCTCCAGCAAGGCCGGCCCCGGCTGGACGGTCAGGTTATGGCCCGACACGCCGGGCGGCCCGGCCAGCCCGCGCGAGGCGTGGCCGGTGGTCTCCAGCCCGAGCTGACGGGCGGAGGAGGCGTTCAGCAGCCAGGTGGTCAGCACGCCGGCCTTGACCAGGTCGCGGGGTTCGACCGTAACGCCTTCGTCGTCGAAAGCCGCCGAGCCGAGGCCGCGTAGGCGGAACGGATCATCGGTCAGGGTCACGGCGGGCGAGAACACCGCCTGGCCCAGCTTGTCTTTCAGGAAGGAGACGCCGCGCGCCACCGCGGGGCCGGCGATGGCGCCCATCAATGGGCTGATCAGCGAGCCCGCCTGGCGGTTCTCGAAGATCACGGCGGCGTGGCGGCTGTCGATCTTGCGTGCGCCGAGCCGCTCCACGGCGCGCCGCGCAGCCTCCGCGCCGATGGCGTCCGCCGGCGA
>CAXTUT010000276.1:0-3273 GCA_964247465.1 uncultured Caulobacteraceae bacterium
GGGCCTACGGGCCGCGCCCCCGCCCGCTGGCGCTCCGCTCCACCGCCAGCGAGCGGGCGGCCCATGCGGCCTTTGTCGACGATGTTTTGAAGGACCGGACGCTCTGGCGCACCCTGGGGCTCGATCCGCCGCCGTACACCCCGACCGCCTGATCCCCTCAGGGCGGGACGCTAGTCCGGCGCAGGCGGGAACCAGTCCATCGCCAGGTCGGCGTGCCTGTTGACGAAGCCGCTGATGCGAACCAGCGCATCCTTGTCCGGCACTTCCACGTGACGGCCGTTGCGCTGGATCAGCCCGGTCTCGGTCATCTCCTTGAGCAGGCGGTTGACGTGGACCTTGGTCAGGCCGACCGCGTCGGCGATCTCCGCCTGGCTCAGAAACAGCTCCAGGGTGTCCGACGAGCCACCCTCGGTCAGCTGCTGGCGCGACAGCAGTTCAAGCAGCAGGGTGGCGATGCGCGCGCGCCCGTCGGTGCGGCCGAGCGACTTCAACCGATCTGACAGGGCGATGTTCTCAACCGTGCTGACACCGAACAACAGCGCCGCCAGCCGGGCCTGGCCAGCGAAGATGTCGGCTAACATCTGGCGGGGGAAGGGCGACACCTCGGCCTCGGTCGCCGCGGTGATGGTGGCCGCCACCCGCGACCAGGCCAGACAGGAGAAGTTGACGATGTCGCCAGGGTGGTGGATGCGCAGGATCTGCCGCGCGCCGCCGTCGAGAAGGGTCGACGCATAGCACCAGCCCGACTGGAGTACGAACAGCTCTTCCGAATCACGCGCCTCCACCACCACCCGCTCGCCCGCCTTCACCCGGCGGCGTTGGCTCTGGAGGGACTGGATGACCTTGGTCTCGGCCTCCGTCAGATTCAGGTAGTGGGAAAGTCGACGCATGAGCGGATCGGCGGCGGTCATGGGCCCGGGCTGGATGTTCACCGTAGTCCAACGCAGCCCGCTCAGCTTGGTTCGCTTTCGGCCGGCGCGACAAAGGGCGCGCCGGGGTGGCGAACCGTCTCAGGCGCGGCGATTGAGGGTGATGGCGGAGCCGTCGCCCACGGTCGCCCTGGCGCGCGGTCCATAACCGGCGGCTGGGGCGCGGCGGCGCGCCACTTCCTGGGCCACTGCGCGGATCAGGCCCTCGGTCACCACCTTGGCGGCGTGCACCGACCGGCCATGGCGCGCCAGGGTGGCGTCAAAGGCGCGCGTGGCCTCGTAGAGCCGCTGGCGCCTGTGCGCCGGGGCGGCGGCGAGCAGGCGCGGATCGGCCCGCAGCCGGGCGGCCTCCCGACGGTAGAGCCCGGCGAGATCGGCGGAGCGGGCGGTCAGCGCCGCGGCGTCCTGGGGACGGCGCGCCTCGAACAGCAGGGTCTGCTCGGCCAGCGCCGTCGCCAGCCGTTCGGTCAGCGCGATCAACTGCTCCACGTGGTCGTCCGGGCCGGATGCGGCGATGGTCATGGCGTCACTTCAGCCCCTGCAGCTTCAGCATTTCGCGCGAGACCGAACGGGCCAGTCCGACCCCGCCATGGCTCGCCATGGATTTGGCCATGGCGTCGGTGAGGAAGGACTTGAACGCGCCCTCGCCCTCGCCGCCGCCGAAGGGCTCGGAGACCTCCGTGCCCTCGAACATCTCGCCGAGCATGCTGGACAGGAAGGAGGCCTCGAACGACTGCGCCGTCTTGTCGACGCGGGCGCGCTGGGCGGGCGTCGCGTCGCGCAGGGCCCCTGAGGCTGCGAACACGCCGGCCTTGGGCGAGCGGGGCGGGGAGGCCGCCGCATAGGCGTTGGAGGCGTAGGTGGACGAGCCATAAGTGGATAGCGCGCTCATCAGATCACCTCGATGTCGGCCTGCAGGGCGCCGGCGGCCTTGATGGCCTGCAGGATGTTGATCATGTCGCGTGGCGTCACCCCCAGCATGTTCAGCCCCTTGACCAGCGCCGCCAGCGAGGCGCCCGACTTCAGCACCAGCAATTTGCGGCCCTTCTGCTCGTTGACGCCGATCTGGGTCCGGGGGACGACGGTGGTCTGGCCCTGCGACAGGGGCGCGGGTTGGCTGACCTGGGGCGTCTCCTGCACCGAGATGGTCAGGTTTCCCTGGGCGATGGCGACGGTGGACACGCGCACGTCGTCGCCCAGCACCACCACGCCGTTGGCCTCGTCCACCACCACCTTGGCCGGCGCATCGGGGTCGACCTCCAGCTGCTCCACGGTGGTGATGAAGTTGACCAGGGTCACGCCGGCGGGGGGCCTCACCGTGACGATGGTCGGGTTGTCGGCGACGGCTGCGCCGGGAAAGCGGCCGTTCACCGCCTGAGCGATGCGCTCGGCAGTGGTGAAATCGGGGTTGTGCAGCGTGAGCCTCAGCTGGGTCAGGTGGGCGAAGTCGAAGCCCGTCTCCTTCTCCACCGTCGCGCCGCCCGCGATCCGCCCTGCGGTCGGCACGCCGCGCAGGAAGGAGGAGCCGCTGGCCCCGCCCGCGGAGATGGAGCCGGTCTGCACCGTGCCCTGCGCCACGGCGTAGACCTCGCCGGTCGCGCCCAGCAGCGGCGAACCCAGCAGCGTGCCGCCGAGCAGGCTCTTGGAGTCGCCCATCGCCGACACCGTCACGTCGATCTGCGAGCCGGAAGCGGAAAAGGCCGGCAGGTTGGCGGTGACCATCACCGCGGCGATGTCCTTGGTCTCGATGTTGGTGGTGTTGCGGGTGTTGACGCCCAGCCGCTCCAGCATCGACTGCAGGCTCTGCTGGGTGAAGGGCGAGTTGCGCAGGCTGTCGCCGGTGCCGTTCAGCCCGACCACTAGGCCATAGCCGATCAGCTGGTTGGGGCGGATGCCCTCGAAGGAGACCACGTCCTTGATCCGCGAAGAGGCCACAGCCGGCGTCGCCACGGCGCAGGCCGCCGCCGCGAGGCCTAGGGTGGCCATCACGAACCTTGCAAGGATGGACATTCCAGACGCACTCCGGGCACGCACGCTGGCCGCGACAGGCGACCTGCTGGTGCAGCCATGCGACCGGCGTGCCAAGCCGGGCATGTCCGCTTTCCGTTAGCCCGCAGGCGATTGAGACGCCGCGAAGGCCTGCTCGGGGGCGCGGCGGGCAAATGCTGCCGGGTGCGTTAACCCTATGCCAAGGAAGCCGGGCAAATGTCGTCTCCAGGCTGCGGAGGCGTCGCGTCCACGCGCATCGACGATGAAGATCAACGGTTCAGCGCCTTCCAGCGCCGCGGCGGCCCGCTCCGCCGGCCGCCCTGTCGCCGACGGCTTCGCACCCTCGGCCCCCGAC
>CAXTUT010000277.1:0-3269 GCA_964247465.1 uncultured Caulobacteraceae bacterium
CCGCCCTGCGCCCCCACCCCCGCCGCCGCGGGGGGGGGGGGGGGGCCGGGGGGCCCCCCGCCGCGCGCGCGCCGCTTCGAGGGCGCGCCATCGTCCATCGTGCAGGCTCATCACCCTGCGATAGGGCGGCCGGGGCAGGGTTGTCGATAGGCGCAGGGATGCGCGTCTCTCTGGCGGGCCCAGGCGAAGGAGCGGCTAGTGCGCGTTGGAAACGCGCATCACCGCCGCCGGCCGTGATGACCATCCGCCTCACAGCGCCGGCGGGACTTTCATGCGCCTGGAGCCTTCCACGTCGGCGCCGCCACAGAGGCCGCACGATGGGGCTGCAGGGTCATCTCCGCTTGCGAGCCGCGACCAGCACCGTAAGCGCCACGCTGCCAGGCTGCATTGCTGCCGCCGAGGCCAGGGGATGCAGGCGGGCGGCGGTATAGGCTCTGAACCCTGGCCCGGCGGCGCCGGAGCCCCTCGCCTCCCCGCCGGCGGCCGGCGCGAACAGGTTGTCTCCAGGGGTGACCGGCGTCTTGGGGTCGTTCAGCACCGGGGTGATCGCGCCGGCGAAGCGGGCGAACAGGCCGGCAAAGTGGGTCGCGACGAGGACCTGCGCCAACCCGGCGCCCCCGACGGTCAGCTCCCGCACGGGGTGCGCCGCCGCGTGCAGGATCGCGTCCGCCACCAGCTCCGGCGTGTAGACCGGCGGCGGGATCTTCGCCTCGCCGGGCTTGTGGTTGGCCACGTGGGCGTTCAGCGGCGTGTCGATGCCGGACGGCTTGATCAGGCTGAGGCTCACCGGGACGCGGTCGCGGTTCAGCTCGATGCGCAGGCTGTCCACATAGCCCTTCACCGCGTGCTTGCTGGCGGAATAGACGCCCAGCACCGGCGTCCCCATGTCGGACGCCAGCGATCCGATGACGATCAGGGCGCCCCCGGCCGCCCGCAGGTAAGGGATCGCCGTCTCCGCGCTGTTCACCGCACCCCAGTAATTGGTGCGGAACAGCTGCTCGTGCTCCGCACGGGGCGTCGTCAGCACGTCGTCGTAGATCGCCACGCCGGCGTTGCTGACCCAGGTGTCTATACGGCCGAAGCGCTGCACGGCCATCTCCGCCGCCTGCTGCAGCTGAGCCACGTCGCCGACGTCTGCGACCGCGTACGCCGCCTCGCCGCCAGCGTCTTCGATCTCCGCGACAGCGGCCTTCATGGCGGCCTCGCCCCTGGCGACGAGCAGGACCTTGGCGCCTGCCGCGGCCGCCTTGCGCGCGGTCGCTAGCCCGATCCCGGAACTCGCGCCCGTAATGACGACGATCTGACGGGACAAAGGCTTCAGCTTGGCCATGGCGATCCTTCCGGGCCGGCGACAACCGGGAGCGCTCCGCTACGTTCCTTCGCGTCGACCGTCCCCCTCATCCGATCTGTTCGCAGCGTCCTGCGCGGCGGCGCCTGATTCTGTCCGGCCGCCGACTCGCCTACATATGCGCCATGCCCAAGTCCGCGCGGACCCCAGCCGCCCTCCCTGACCTGTTCGGCGATCCCGCCCTCGCCCCTTTGCCGGCGCACCCGGTCGCCGACGCCCACGCCGAGCCCCGGCCCACGCCCGACCCCAAGACCCAGCGCGCCGCCCCCGTCGTCGCCTCGTCCGGCGGCTACTCCGCCAAGGACATCGAGGTGCTGGAGGGGCTGGAGCCGGTGCGCCGGCGACCGGGGATGTACATCGGCGGCACCGACGAGCGGGCGCTGCACCACCTGTTCGCCGAGGTGCTCGACAACGCCATGGACGAGGCGGTGGCGCTCCACGCCAAGGTGATCGAGGTGATGCTGCATGAGGACGGCGCGCTGTCGGTGCGTGACGACGGGCGCGGCATCCCCGTAGACCCCCACCCCAAGCATCCGGGCAAGTCGGCGCTGGAGGTGATCCTGACGGTGCTGCACTCCGGCGGCAAGTTCTCCGGCAAGGCCTACGAGACCTCCGGAGGCCTGCACGGGGTGGGCGTGTCGGTGGTCAACGCCCTGTCCGACCGACTGGACGTGACCGTCTGGCGCGACGGGTTCGAGTGGCGCCAGGCCTTCTCCCGCGGACACCCGCAGGGGCCGATCGAGAAGCTCGGCCCGTCGCGCAAGCATGGGACGCTCGTCCGCTTCACCCCCGACCCGGACATCTTCGGCGAGGACGTGACGTTCAAGCCGGCGCGGCTTTTCCGCATGGCCCGGGCCAAGGCCTACCTGTTCCGTGGCGTGGAGATCCGCTGGACATGCGCGCCCGACCGCATCCAGGACCAGACCCCAACCGAGGCTGTCTTCCACTTCCCCAACGGCCTGGCCGACTACCTGAAGGAGCGGATCGGCGACATCGAGACCGTCACCCCCGAACCCTTCGCCGGCCGCATCGCGCGGGCGGAAGGCGGCGGCGCGGTGGAATGGGCGGTGGCGTGGAGCGGGGCGGGCTTCGGCGAGGCGGACGGCTTCACCCAATCCTATTGCAACACCGTGCCGACGCCGGAGGGCGGCACCCACGAGGCGGGGCTGCGCGCCGTGCTCACGCGGGGGCTGAAACAGTACGCCGAGCTCACCGGCGACAAGCGCGCCGCCATCCTGACGGCGGAGGACGTGGCGGCCCAGGCCGGGGCCCTGATCAGCGTCTTCGTCCGCAACCCTGAGTTCCAGGGCCAGACCAAGGAGCGCCTCTCCTCCTCCGACGCCCAGCGCCTCGTCGAAAATGCGCTCCGCGACCCCTTCGACCACTGGCTAACCGCCCAGCCGAAGGCGGCCACCGCGCTCCTCCAGTTCGTGGTGGAGCGGGCGGAGGAGCGGCTGAAGCGGCGGAAGGACAAGGAGGTCGCCCGCGCCTCGGCCACCCGCAAGCTCCGCCTGCCTGGCAAGCTCGCCGACTGTTCGGGCAGCGCCATGGACGGCTCGGAGCTATTCATCGTGGAGGGCGATTCGGCCGGCGGCTCGGCCAAGCAGGCCCGCAACCGCGCCACCCAGGCCATCCTGCCGCTCCGGGGCAAGATCCTGAACGTCGCCTCGGCCTCGGGCGAGAAGGCCGGCGGCAACAAGGAGCTGGCCGACCTGATGCTGGCGCTCGGCTGCCACGGCGGCTCGCGCTACCGCGAGGAGGAGCTGCGCTACGACCGGGTGATCATCATGACCGACGCCGACGTGGACGGCGCCCACATCGCGAGCCTGCTGATCACCTTCTTCTACCGCACCATGCCGGAGCTGATCCGCGGCGGTAAGCTCTACCTCGCCCTGCCGCCGCTCTACCGCATCAGCCACGG
>CAXTUT010000278.1:0-3255 GCA_964247465.1 uncultured Caulobacteraceae bacterium
GAGGGAAGACCTGACGTCTCAGAACCCGCCACCCGAGTCGCCGCCGCCGCCGCCACCGTATCCACCAAATAGACCGCGGCGACGCGGCTCAGCAGCTTGGGATCGCGCAGGACGCGATCCTGCAGCAGGCGTACCGACAGGTTTCCACCCTGCCCGACGCCTGCGATGACGATCGGCCGGTTCGGCGCGGCTTGGGTCAGGAAGGCGTCGAAGGCGCGCCGCACGTCGCGATAGGCGAAGCGGCGGGCGTCGCGGGCGTCGTCGCGCAGCGTCAGGAAGGCGAACAGGCTCGCCGCCCGATAGCGCGGCGCCCAAACCTCGCCCACTCGCTGGAACGGCCCCGCATAGTTGGGCAGCACCACACGCTGGAGGAAGTCGTCGGCGCCGCGGTTGTGGGTTGGCGTATTCCAGTCGCGCCCCCCGGCGTAGATGGTCGGATGCACGAAGAAGACCTCCGCGCCTGGGGAGGTCTGCGATGCGCCCGCAGGTCTCAACGCCCAGGCGGACGCTGCGGCGTAGTCGGGCGCCGGCGGCGGCCGATAGGTGGGATAGGGCTGACGCGGATCGAGCGTGTTACGCCAGAGCTCGTCACGCCAGATGAAGGCGCAGGCGGCCAGCGCGAGGACGGTGACGCCCGCGATCAGGACCACGCCGCTAAACGCCAGGCGGCCGCGGCCTCCGCTCGATGCGCGCCTCGCCACGCGTCAGGCCGCTCGTCGCTTGGCCAGGACGTCGAAGGCGAGCAGCTCAGCCATCAGCGGCTCGAAGTCGTGTAGCGCCACCATGTTGGGCCCGTCCGACGGCGCGTGGTCGGGATTGGGGTGGGTCTCGATGAAGACGCAGGCGACGCCGACCGCCACCGCGGCGCGGGCCAGGACTGGAACGTACTCCCGCTGGCCGCCCGAGCTCGTTCCATGACCGCCCGGCTGCTGGGCCGAGTGGGTGGCGTCGAACACCACCGGACAGCCGATGCGACCCAATTCCGGCAGGGCGCGCATGTCCGACACCAAGGTGTTGTAGCCGAAAGAGACGCCCCGCTCGCAAACCAGCACGTTCGGGTTGCCGGCTGAGGTGATCTTGGCGACGACGTTCTTCATGTCCCAGGGCGCGAGAAACTGCCCCTTCTTGACGTTGACCGGACGGCCGGTGGCCGCGGCGGCGATCAGCAGGTCGGTCTGGCGGCAGAGAAAGGCCGGGATCTGCAACACGTCCACCGCCTGCGCCACCTGTGCGCACTGCGCCGCGTCGTGCACGTCGGTGAGGGTGGGCAGGCCGGTCGCCTCGCCGATCTCAGCGAACACCGGCAACGCCGCCTTGAGCCCCAGGCCTCGCGCGGCGCCGGCGGAGGTCCGGTTGGCCTTGTCGAAGGAGGTCTTGTAGATCAGCCCGATGCCCAGACGGTCGGCGATCTCGCGCAGGGCATGGGCGGTTTCCAGCGCGTGGGCGCGGCTCTCCATCTGGCAGGGGCCGGCGATCACCGAAAGCCGCAGACCGTTGCCGATTCGCGCCTGACGCCGGTTCGGCCGCCCGGCCAGCACGACGGCGTTGGGACGCGTAGGCGTGAGTTCGGACAAGCGGGTCTCCACTGGATTACGCGTTTTCCGACTAAGTGGCCTCCACGCGGGACGGTGGCAAGCGAGGCGCCGATTGCACGCCCCGGCCGGCGCGCTTAGGTAGCCCGGCCGTCACAAAGCCGAGTGTCCATGATTCAGGCCCAAAGCGTGGTCGACGCCATCGGCCGCACGCCGCTGATCCGCCTGCGCCGGGCGAGCGAACAGACCGGCTGCGACATCTGGGGCAAGGCGGAGTTCATGAACCCGGGCCAGTCGGTTAAGGATCGTGCGGCCCTGCAGATCATCCGCGACGCGGAAGCTGAGGGGCGGCTTCGCCCCGGCGGCCTGATCGTGGAGGGCACTGCGGGCAATACCGGGATCGGTCTCGCCATGGTCGGCGCCGCGCTCGGCTACCGCACGTTGATCGTCATTCCGCGCACCCAGTCGGAAGAGAAGAAGGCGGCGCTGCGCCTTCTGGGCGCGGAGCTGGTGGAGGTGGACGCGGTCCCCTACGCCAATCCCGGCAACTATGTGCGCGTCTCCGGCCGCCTGGCGCAGGAACGCGCGGCGAGCGAGCCCAACGGGGCGATCTGGGCCAACCAGTTCGACAACGTCGCCAACCGCCAGGCTCATTACCTGACCACCGGGCCGGAAATCCTGGAGCAGACCGGCGGCGCGCTCGATGGCTTCATCTGCGCCATCGGCTCGGGCGGCACGCTCGCCGGCGTTGCCCAGGCGCTGCGCGAGAGCCGCGGGGCGGAGGTCGCCATAGGCCTCGCCGATCCCATGGGCTCGGCCATGTTCAGCTACTATTCAGGCGGCGAGCTGAAGTCGGAGGGGAGCTCGATCACCGAGGGCATCGGTCAGGGCCGGCTCACCGCCAACCTGGAGGGGCTGCAGATCGACCACGCCTTCCAGATCCCCGACGCCGAGGCGGTGGAGCACGTCTTCCATCTGGTGGAGCACGAAGGCCTGTGCCTGGGCGGCTCGTCTGGGATCAACATCGCAGGCGCGATGCGTCTGGCGCGCGAGATCGGCCCGGGCCGCACGGTCGTGACCATCCTGTGCGACCACGGCGCACGCTACCAGAGCAAGCTGTTCAATCCGGCCTTCCTGGCCGAACACCACCTGCCTGTCCCGTCCTGGCTGCAAGGAGCGTCGGCATGAGCGACCCGCTGATCGGCGTCCAGGAGGCCCAAGCCGGGATCGACTCCGGCGCGCTGAGGCCGCTCGACGCGACCTGGTTCATGCCGGACTCAGGACGCGACGCCCGGGCTGAGCACCTCGACGCCCACCTCCCCGGCGCCGCCTTCTTCGACATCGACGCCATCGCCGATCGCGACACATCCCTGCCCCACATGCTGCCCTCGCCCGCCGCCTTCGCCGACGCCATGGGGCGGCTTGGCCTGGGCTCGCGTGACCGGATCGTGGTCTATGACCGCAAGCCCGTCCCGAGTGCGCCGCGGGTGTGGTGGACCCTGCGCGCCATGGGTCACGACGCCGTGCAGGTGCTGGACGGCGGGCTGGAGGCGTGGCGCGCCGCCTGCGGTCGCGTGGAGTCTGGAGCCGCCTCGCCCGCGCCCGCGTCCTTCGCCGCCGAGTTCAGGCCCAAACTGGTGCAAGCCTTTGACGACGTGCTGGACGGCCTTAGCAGTGCGCGCCTGCAGCTGGTGGACGCCCGCCCCGGCGCCCGCTTCCGCGG
>CAXTUT010000279.1:0-3248 GCA_964247465.1 uncultured Caulobacteraceae bacterium
CAAGCAGATCTACGCCCAGTGGATCGACAACGACCAGGCCCAGTCGCCGCCCGGCAACGGCGACCTGTTCGGCATCGCCATGCTGCCCGACAACTCCGGCTTCTACTATGTCGAGGACGACGTGAACACGTTGATGCGGGCCTCGCGATGAGCGGCTGTCCCTTCGGCGCGGGCGCAGGCGCTACCCGCCGCCGCTTTCTGAGCGGAGCGGTTGGCGTGGCTGGAGCTGTGGGCGCAGCCGGCGCCGCATCGGCTCGGACCGCGCCCTCCACCCATGCGCCGCTGAAGCCGACGGCCGCGCCCGCCGACGCCGCCCTGCCCTTCCACGGCGCGCACCAGCAGGGGATCGCCACGGCCCAGCAGGCGCACGTCTATTTCGCCGCGTTCGACCTTATTGCCGACAAGCGCGCCGAGGTGGCGGCCCTGATGCAGGCCTGGACTGAGGCCGCCGCCCGCCTCACCCTCGGCCAGCCCGCGGATGCGACGCTCGATCCCGCCAAGCCGGCCGGCGACTCGGGCGAGGTGGCGGGCCTCGCGCCCGGACGGCTGTCCCTGACCTTCGGCTTCGGCCCCGGCCTGTTCGAGAAAGACGGCCACGACCGCTACGGCCTCGCGGCGCGCCGGCCGACCGCCTTCGCCGACCTGCCGCCCTTCGTCGGCGACCAGCTCGTTCCCCAGCGCACCGGCGGCGATCTGTGCATCCAGGCCTGTTCGGACGAGCCGCAGGTAGCCTTCCACGCCATACGCCAGCTCACCCGCATCGCCGCGGACCGCGCCCAGACCCGCTGGGTCCAGAACGGCTTCCTGGCCGGCTATGCGCCCGGCGAGACGCCGCGCAACCTGATGGGCTTCAAGGACGGCACGCTGAACGTGGCCGCTCACGATCCCAGGGCATTGGACCAGTTCGTCTGGGTGGGCGAGGAGGGCGGCTGGATGAAGGGCGGCACCTACATGGTCGCCCGCCCGATCCGCATGGCGCTGGAGCACTGGGATCGCACCAGCCTCGGCTTCCAGGAACAGACCATCGGCCGCCGCAAGACCAGCGGCGCCGCCATCGGCCGCTCGAGCGAGACCGAACCGCTGGACCTCGACGCCAACGACGCGGACGGCAATCCCGTGATCGCGGAGAACGCCCACGTCCGCCTCGCGGCGCCCGCGAGCAACGACGGCGCCCAGATCCTTCGCCGCTCCTACTCCTACGACAACGGCGTCAGCTTCGTGGCCGAGCGCTGGCCGCCCTGGCGCCAGGGGCTGGAGATGGATGCGGGGCTGATGTTCGTCTGCTACCAGCGCAACCCGCGCACCGGCTTCGTCAAGCTGTTCGACCGCATGTCCAAGTTCGACATGCTGAACCAGTTCGTCACCCACATCGGCGGCGGCCTGTTCGCCGTCCCGCCGGGTGTGCAGCCCGGCGGCTGGATCGGACGGGAATTGCTGGCCGCCTAGCCAGATCCTCCCCGCTGGAGGAGCTGTCGTCGCAGCCGACTGAGGGGGCCGCCTTCACGCGCTGGCGCACCCCCTCCACCAAGCTGCGCTTGTTCCCCTCCCCAAAGGGGGGAGGATCGAGATGTTCAGCGTGCGCCCGGCCGTCCGGCGGCGGCGAGCTGCTTGGCGCGGGCGCCCTGCTGGACGAACATCCACCCGGGGTACTCGCGCGGCAGTTCGCTCACCTTGTCCAACGCATCCAGCTCGTCCGACGTGAGGTCGATCTCGGTGGCCTTCAGGTTGTCTTCCAGCTGCTCGATCGTCTTGGCGCCGATGATGACGCTGGAGACCACCTTGCGGTGCAGCAGCCAGGCGAGGGCGATTTGGGCGATGGAGACGCCGCGGCGCTCGGCGATCGGCCTCATCGCGTCGATGCAGGCGTAGCCGCGCTCGCGATCGACCGGCGGGAAGTCGAAGTTGGCGCGGCGGCCTTCGCCCCCCTTCTCGTCGTCGCGCGTGTATTTGCCGCTGAGCAGCCCGCCCGCGAGCGGGCTCCAGACCAGCAGGCCCACGCCCTCGCTCTTCAGCATCGGCGCGATTTCGCGCTCCAGGTCGCGCCCGGCGAGCGTATAATAGGCCTGCAGGCTTTCGAACCGGTGCAGGCCCTCGCGCTCGGCGATCCCGAGCGCCTTCATGATCTGCCAGGCCGCCCAGTTCGAAACGCCGACGTAGCGGACGTGCCCGTGCTGGACGAGGGTATCGAGGGCGCGCACCGTCTCCTCGATCGGCGTGGCGGGGTCGAAGCCGTGGATCTGGTACAGGTCGATGTGGTCGATCTGAAGCCGTTTCAGGCTGGCCTTTACGCCGTCCAGGATGTGCAGGCGTGATGCGCCGCCGGCGTTGGCGCCCTCGCCCGTGGCGCCGTAGACCTTGGTGGCCACCACCACCTTCTCGCGCGGGACCTTGAGGGATTTCAGCGCATGGCCCGTGATCTCCTCCGAGCGGCCGTTGGAATAGACGTCGGCGGTGTCGATAAAGTTGAGGCCCGCGTCCATGGCGCGCCCGATCAACCGCTCGGCGGCCGAGGCGTCGAGATCGCCGATCTTGCTCCACATCTCGCCTTCGCCGCCGAAGGTCATGGTCCCCAGGCAGAGTTCGGACACGAACAGGCCCGTGCGGCCCAGCTTGTTCATACGCATGTCGGCGATCCTTTAGGCCGCGTTGCGGCTCACTCGGCTTGGAAACGCCTCGCGACGCGGGAAGGTCCGGCGTCTGCGCGCCGGCTCAGCAGAGCGCGGCCGCCCGCGCGTTGGCGGCGGTCAGGCGCGCCTGCCAGTCGAGCCGCAGCGCCTCGCACGCCGCCTCGTCCGAATCGCGCGGCGCATACAGCGGACCGTCGAACACCACCGCGCCGCGCCCGAACGGCAGCGGGAACAGCGTCCGGTCCCAGCTGGAAAGCTGGAAGCCCGGACGGCAATGCAGGCCGAACAGAAACACCGGCGCGCCCGAGACCCTGGCCAGCGTCACCGTGCCCGCCGCCATCTGCTCGGCCGGGCCGCGCGGGCCGTCCGGCGTGATGGCCACGCAGCCGCCCGAGCGCAGGAAGCGTACGCTCTCCATCACCGCGGCCGATCCGCCCTTGGCGTTGGCGCCGTCGCCCTTGCGCGAGGAGGAGCCGCGGATGGCGGGAAAGCTCAGCCGCTCCATGGTCCGCACGATGAACTCGCCGTCGGGGGAGAGCGACATCATCACCTTGCGCGGCTTGTGCGCCAGCACCTCGCGGCAGGCGGGGCCGAGCGGGATGCGCCCGTGCCAGAAGCAGC
>CAXTUT010000280.1:0-3243 GCA_964247465.1 uncultured Caulobacteraceae bacterium
GCGTGGCGGCGACTTCGGTGGCCGTCGGGAGGGCGGCGGCGGCCGCAGCGACGGGTTCAGCCCCGGCCGTCCCGCGCATGGCGGCGGCGGGCCGAAGGAGAACTTCGACCTGGACGATGAAATCCCGTTCTGATCGGATCGGCGCTCGCGTCGCCGGATCTCGGCGCGCCAGGTCGGGTCTTCAACCTTCACCGTATTCCGGCGCGCACAGGTTCATGGCCCTGGCGCCGGCCAGCGCCAGGCGAGCGAGATCCCAGACGTTACTGGAGCAGAACCGGTCACGTGCGAGCAGCTTGCGCACAAGGCCTCCTGCCAGGGCTCCTGCAAGACTCCAAGCCTGAAGACAGCCGCCAGGCGAGGATGACCGCGCCTGGCGATCCGGTTCAGACCGCCTTGGGGCGGCGGCCGCGGGGGGCCTTGGCCACGGGTTCTTCGGTCGGCGCGGAGGGTTCTTCAGGCGCAACGGCTTCGCTGGCGGCGCGGGCGCGGCCGAGGCCGAGCGACTTGGCCAGGCTGGAGCGCTGGGCCGAATAGCTGGCCGCGACCATCGGGTAGTCCTTGGGCAGACCCCAGCGCATGCGGTAATCATCGGGCGACATGCCGCGCGTGCTGAGATGGCGCTTCAACGACTTGTACTTGCGCCCGTCTTCCAGGCTGATCAGGTAGTCCGACGTGATCGACTTCTTCACCGGCACCGCAGGCGTCGGCGGGGCCTCTGGCTCGGCCTGGCGGCCTTCGGCGGCCTGGGTCAAGGCTTGATGCACTTGGCTGATCAGGCTGGCCAGTTCGGCCGATTCGACACTGTTGTTGCTCACGTAGGCTGAAACGATATCGGCAGTCAAAGCGACCGCCTCGGTATTTTCGATCATGTACGACTTCTACACTAGGGCTTCGGACGCTCGGATATGGAGTAGCCGCCCTGGCAAGTCCAGCCTGTTGCGCAAACGAAGCGGAAATCGGCTGATGCTATGGGATGTCTGCCACGTCAGGTTTCGGCAAGCCTTCGCCCGCCTCGATCACCAGCAACCCGCAGACGTCCGCCTCCAGGAATTACGCGTCAACACCGCCGGGAAAGCCTTTGGCCTCTGCGGAGTCTCTGCATTGATCCAGTCTGGGTCGACACTCTGCTCGCCGCTCCGAAGATCAGGACCGGCTCGCAGCGTTCGCCAGCTGCGGCGCCGCTGCGCCTTCGACCGCGTGACCGCGGCGCGCCGCGTGCGGCCGTTCACAATTCCAGTTCAGCCTTCTCCAGCCGTGCGCCGTCGATTTTTGCTCCGGCGAGATCGGCTTCGAGCAGGCGCGCGCGTCGCAGGTCCGCCCCGCGCAGGTCCGCGCGCCGCAGGGCGGCGCGGGTGAGGTCGCTTCGCACATGGCGGTCCAGACCGATCATCAGCGGCGTCAGGCGTGCGCCGCGCAGGTCCGCCCCGCCTAGAAGGGCGTCGCACAGTCTGGCTCCGCGCAGGTCGGCGTCGCGCAGATTGGCTTTGCGCAGATCCGCCCCGCAAAGGCTCGCGCCCTGCATCTGCGCGCCCTGCAGGTCCATCGCGTAGAAGATCGCGCCGTCCGCGCGCATCGCCGTCAGTTTGCGGCGCGCCAGGCTGCGCACCGGGCGGAAGTCGATGCCCGACAGGTCCGGAGCGACGCTCCCCGACGAGCCTTGCGACGCGCACCAGGTCTCGTGTCGGCCGATCACGTCCCACAGCGGCTCGTCGTCGATGAAGACGACGGTGGGCGGCGCGCCCAGGGTGTCGGCGAGGGCTCCCTGATCCAGCAGGGCCTCGCCGATGGTGGCCCCGGCGACCATGGCCCGGCGCAGGGAGGCGCCCGACAGGTCGGCGTGGCGCATCTGAGCGCCGCCGAGATCGGCGCCGTCGAGCACCGCATCGCACATGCGTGCGCCGTTCAGCACCGTTCGCGACAGGTTGGCCTCGCTCGCGTCCACCACGCAGGTGACGCCCTCGCCGAGCAGGGCCCCGTCCATGGAGGCGCCGCCCAGGACCGAATAGTCGAGCGCGCCGCCCGCCTTGTGGCGCATGATCAGCAGGCCGTCGCGAAGGTCGTGCAGGGCGATCACGCCGGGACGCAGATCCGCTCCCGTCAGGTCCGCGCCGGCAAGGTTGGCGCCGCGCAGGCAGGCGCCGCGCAGGTCGGCCCGCGCCAGCCGCGCGCCGCGAAGGTCGACATCGCGCAGGTCCGCCCCGAACAGGATCGCCTGTTCCAGGACGCACCCGCCGAGCGAGGCGCCGCAAAGCAGGGCCCCGGCCAGCAGCACCTCGGTAAGATCGGCGCCCTCGAGCAGACGGTTGGACAGGTCATAGTAGGAAAGGTCGGCGCGACGGCCGCCGCTCTTGCCCGCACGATAGCGGGCGTGGCCGTCCAGCGCGTCTTGCAGCACTGTGTCGGTGATGGCGCGGATCGGATTGCGGCGGGGCGGCATGCTGGCCGCCACCTTGCGCCGCCAGGGTTGCGAAGTCGGTAACGCTACTGGGGCCCGGTCGCCGCGCTGCCTGCGCCGTCACGACTCACGCGCACCGCCTCCAGGCCGAGCATCGCCGCCTTGCGCGCCAGGCCCCAGTGGTAGCCGGTCAGCCGCCCGTCCTTGCCGATCGCCCGGTGGCAGGGGATCAGATAGGAGATCGGGTTGGCGCCGATGGCCGCGCCGGTCGCCCGGTGCGCGCCGGGGCGTCCCGCCCAGGCGGCGACCTGGCCATAGCTGGCGGTGGCCCCCGGCGCGATCCTGAGCAGGGCCTTCCACACCTGCACGTGGAACGGCGGTCCGATCAGCAGCAGCGGCGGCGGCGATCCGTTTCCGAAGACCTGGGCGGCGTAGTGGGCGGCCAGGGCGTCGTCGCGGATCCAGACGGCGGCCGGCCAGCGGGCGCGCAGATCCTCAAGGCTCGCCGCCTCGTCCTCGTGATCGACGAAGCCCAGTCCGCAGAGGCCGCGCGGCGCGATCGCCAGCAGCGCCGGGCCGAACGGGGAGGGGGCGTAGCCGTAGCGCAGCTCCAGCCCTACGCCGCGGCGGCGCGCCTGGCCGGGGGTCGCGCCTTCCTGCGCCACGAACAGGTCGTGCAGGCGCGAGGGGCCGGAGAGACCGGTCTCCAGCGCCGCCTCCAGCACGCTGTCGCCCGCCTCTAGCCGTTGGCGCGCCTCGGCATGAGCCAGGGCGGCGACGAAGGTTTTAGGGCTGACGCCGGCCCAGCGGGTGAAGACGCGCTGGAAGTGGGTGGGCGACAGGCCCGC
>CAXTUT010000281.1:0-3221 GCA_964247465.1 uncultured Caulobacteraceae bacterium
GCGATGGACTGCAGCGCGTCGCCCGCCAGCACCGCGGCCGCCTCGTCATAGGCCCGGTGCACGGTCGGCCGGCCGCCCCGCACGTCGTCGTCGTCGAGCGCCGGCAGGTCGTCGTGGATCATGCTGTAGGCGTGGATGCACTCCAAGGCGCAGGCGGTGCGCAGAACCGACCGTTCCTCCACGTCCAGCATCCGCGCCGTCTCCAGCGTGAAATAGGGCCGGATGCGGCGCCCTGGCCCCAGCACCTCATAGCGCATGGCCTCGATCAGCCGGCTCTCGGCGCCGTCGGTCCTGGGCAGCAGCTGGTCGAGGGCCACGGTGACGAGGTCCGAGGCCTCGATCATGCGCTGCTGGATGGTGGTGTCGAGCTGGTCCAGCGCCTTCACCCCTCCGCGGCCTTCGTCCCGATCAGCTGAAGTCGGCCGGTTCGGCGCGGACAGCCTGGCCGTCAGGTCCCATGACGATCTTCTCCACCCGCAGCCGGGCGGCCGCCAGACGGGCTTCGCAGTGGGCCTTGAGCGCTGCGCCCCGTTCGTAGATCTCGATGGAGCGCTCAAGCGGCGCCTGGCCGGACTCCAGTTCTGACACGATCTTCTCCAGCTGTTCGAGGGCCTGCTCGAAGCTGAGGCTGGTGATGTCCGGGGGAACGGAAGTCGCGGCGCTCATCGCTCCTTCCTAGCGGGCGCGCTTCAAAGCGCCAACCTCGCAGGCCGCGCCGCCCGTCAGGCCTGGCCGATCATCTCCCAGGCCAGGGGCTCGCCCCGCTTCAGGTCGCGGGTCGCCCGGCGGCCGAGCACCGCGTCCAGGTGCGCCGGCGGCAGGCCGAAGCCGGGGCGGATCGAGCGGACGTGGTCGGGGCCGAGCCTTGCGCCCCGCGCGACATCGGCCACCACGTAGAGCGAGCGGCGGTAGGTGCGGTTGGCTTCCTCCTCCACGCCGCGCGCGTAGCCGGCCTCGCCGAGCGCGCAGTGGGCGTCGCGGCAGTCGGCCACCAGCCGCGCCAGCTCCGCAGGTTCCAGCGAGAAGGACGAGTCCGGGCCCCCGTCGGCGCGGTCCAGGGTCACGTGCTTCTCGATCACCGCCGCGCCCAGCGCCACCGCGGCCACCGCCGCCACCGTCCCCGGCGTGTGGTCCGACAGCCCCGCCACGCAGCCGAAGTCGGCGGCCAGGCGCGCGATGGTGGCGAGCTTGGCGTCGGCGAAACGCGCCGGATAGGCGCTGACGCAATGCAGCAGCGCCACATCGCCGCTCCCGTGCGCGCGGGCGGTGGCGAGCGCCGCTGTGATCTCGGCGTGGCTGGCCATGCCGGTGGAGAGGATCAGCGGCTTGCCCGTCGCCGCCGTGCGCGCGATCAGCGGCAGGTCCACCGCCTCGAACGAAGCGATCTTGTAAGCCGGCGCGTCCAGCCCCTCCAGCAGGTCCACCGCCGTCTCGTCGAACACCGAGGAGAAGATGGCGATGCCGCGCGCGCGAGCGTGGGCGAACAGGGGCGCGTGCCAGGCGTAGGGCGTGTGCGCCTCCTCGTAGAGCGCGTACAGCGTGCGCCCGGCCCACAGCCCGCTTTCGAGCCGGAAGCCCGGGCCGTCGTGATCCAGCGTGATGGTGTCGGGCGTATAGGTCTGCAGCTTCACCGCGTCTGCGCCGGCGACGGCTGCGGCGTCGATCAGGCGGCGCGCGCGATCGATGTCGCCGTTGTGGTTGCCCGACAGCTCGGCGATGATGAAGGGAGGCGCGCCGGCGCCGATGCGGCGTCCGGCGATGGCGATGGAGGGGCGGTTGCGGTCAGCGGTGGAGGCGGACACGGGCGGCCTCTTGGAAGTCGGTCGGCGCGACGACTATGATGGCCCGGTGTTAACGCTCTGTCGCCTTACGGGCGGATGAAGGCGCCATGATCGAGCTGCGCGATTTCGTCGACGAGGACGTCCACGACCTGTTCCGCTGGCGGCGGGAGCCGGAGGTGGACCGCTGGATGTACGAGCTGCCGCCCGAGCAGTTCGCCGCCCACCAGCAGTGGTTCGACGCCCTGCGCACCGATCCCAAGCGGCGGGCCTGGATCATCAGCCTCAACGGCGCGCCGTGCGGAGCGCTGACGCTGGTCAACATCTCCACCACGCAGCGGCGCGCGCAATGGGGCTGGTACATCGGCGAGGCGGATGCGCGCGGGCGCGGGGCCGGACGCGCGGCGCAGGCTCTGGGACTGGACCGCGCCTTCGCCGAATACGATCTGCACAAGGTGTGGTCGGAGGTTCCCGCGGGCCACGAGACCGCGCTGAAGGCCCAGGCCGCCGCGGGCTTCCGCCGCGAAGGCTATCTGCGCCGCCACGCTTTCAAGCGCGGCGAGTTCCGCGACGTGGTGCTCATGGCCATGCTCGCCGAGGAATGGGCCGAGCGGCGGGAGGCCGTGCGGGCCGATCTGGTGAAGTCGGGGATGATCAGGCGATAAGCCGACCGCACGGCGAGAGACCCCTCTCATCCGAGGGCCGCTAGCCGAGCGCCGCTACCCCGCCAACAGCCCGTCCAGCGCCGCCTCGTCCTCGAACACTGCGCGCACGGGCCAGGGGGCGACCTCCGCGCGCAGGTCGGGGGGCAGGCGGACCCAGTCCTTCTCCGTGGTGACGAGGCCTGCGCCGTAGAGGGCGGCGCGGTCGCGCAGGAACGCGAGGTCGCGGGGGGTGAAGGCGGCGTGGTCGGGGAAGGCGGCGAAGTCGCGCAGGTCTACGCCATGCGCTCGCAGGGCCGCCTCAAAACGCCAGGGCTTGGCGATGCCGGCGAAGCCGACCTGCGGGCCCGCAAGCGCGCCTGACGCCGGCTGCAGCCGGGCGACCAGCACGGGCTTGGCCGCGAGGACCGCCATCAGGGCCGGGTCGGGCGCGGCGAGATCGGCGGGGAGCAGGACCACCACCGCGTCCGCCCGGGCGAGCCCCACCGCCAGCGGCTCGCGCATCGGGCCGGCGGGAAAGACCGCGCCGTCGCCGAACGGCCACTCGTTCCCGCGCGTCTCGCCGTCCACCACCACCAGCGACAGGGTCTTGGCCAGCGCCGGGTTCTGGTGGGCGTCGTCGAGCACCAGCGCCTCTGCGCCCTCTGCGACCGCGGCGCGTGCGCCCGCCGCCCGGTCGCGCGCGATCCAGACCGGCGCTTCGGCGGCCATCATCAGCGGCTCGTCGCCGACGTCGCGCGCGGCGTGGCGGGCGGGATCGACCCGCACCGGCCCCTTAAGC
>CAXTUT010000282.1:0-3206 GCA_964247465.1 uncultured Caulobacteraceae bacterium
GCCCGGTGCCCTGCGGCGGCGAGGGCGTGGCGCAGCGCCCCGATGATCAGCCCGCGCACCAGGGCGGCGTCGCGGAAGCGCACCTCCGCCTTGGCCGGGTGCACGTTGACGTCCACCAGCCCCGCATCCAGCTCCACGTACAGCGCGGCCACCGGATGCCGGTCGCGCGCCAGGAAGTCGGCGTAGGCGGCCCGCAGCGCGCCGCCGAGCAGACGGTCGCGCACCGGACGCCCGTTGACGAACAGGTACTGGTGCCCGGCCGACCCGCGCGAGAAGGTCGGCAGGCCGGCGTAGCCGCTGAGCCGCACCCCCTCGCGCGCCTGGTCGATCTCAAGCGCATTGGCCTGGAACTCGTGGCCCAGGATCGCGGCCAGCCGCGCCAGCCGACCCCGCGCCCCCGGGACCTCGGCCGCCAGCCGCAGGGTCTTGCGCCCGTCCAGGTCCAGGCTGAAGGCCACGGCCTCCCGCGCCATGGCCTGGCGGCGCAGCTCCTCGCCGATGGCCATGGCCTCCGAACGCTCAGAGCGCATGAACTTCAGCCGCGCCGGCGTGGCGTAGAACAGCTCGCGCACCTCCACCCGCGCCCCGTGCGGACCGGGAAAGGCGGCCGGCGCGACGTCGCCCACCGCGCCCGCGTCCACCGTCAGGCCGAAGGCGTCCGCCCGCCCCTTGGCGCGCGAGGCCAGCGTCAGCCGCGCCACCGAGCCGATGGAGGGCAGCGCCTCGCCCCGGAAGCCGAAGCTTGCGATGCGCAGCAGGTCGTAGCGCCCGTCGGCGTCCGGCTGCAGCTTCGAGGTGGCGTGCCGCTCCACCGCCACCGGCAGCTCGTCGGCGGAGAGCCCGCAGCCGTCGTCGCAGACGAGGATTCGCGACAGCCCGCCCCCGTCCGCCTGAACCTCGATCCGAAGCGCGCCGGCGTCCAGCGCGTTCTCCACCAGCTCCTTCACCGCCGACGCAGGCCGCTCCACCACCTCGCCGGCGGCGATGCGGTTGACGGTCTCCAGTGGCAGGCGGTGGATGGACATGGACGGGCGGCTCGGGGACAGGCGGCTCGGGGACGGGCGACTCGGGGACGGGCGACTCGGGACGGCGGTAGAGTATGGCGGAGCCGCCGGCCTAGGCCAGCTGAGCGCGGCGTCAGTCCGGCTTCACCCGGTGCAAGGCGCAAAGTTTGTTGCCGTCCGGATCGCGCAGATAGGCGAGATAGAGCGGCCCGCGCCAGGTCTGGCGCACGCCCGGAGCCTCCTCGATCGCCGTCCCGCCGGTCTCGATCCCGGCCCTGTGCCAGGCGTCGACCTGCTCGGGCGTGTCGACGGCGAAGCCGATCGTGCCGCCGTTGGCCGAGGTGGCGGGCTGGCCGTCCATAGGGCGGGTGACGAGCAGACGGCCGCCATCGTGGGCGTAGACCAGCCGGCCCTTCGGATCGGGGGTCCCCGGCCCGGCGCCGAGCACGGCGAATAGGGCGTCGTAGAACCTCCTGGACCGCTCCAGGTCGTTGCTGCCGAGCATGACGTGGCTGAACATGAGCCCTCCTTGGATGCCGCTGAGACGCGCCGCCTGCTTAGACGTGGCCCCCGCCTGTTACCGCGGCGGCGGTCCGGGTGCGAGCCTCACGGGTGGCGGAGCGCGATCACCGGCGCCTCCCGGCCCAGCGCCGCCAGGAACTTCAGAAATCCCGCCCGCGACACCGCCGTGGTCGCGTCGTTGGACAGCGGGTGGAAGTTCAGCGGGTCGCAGGCCATCAGCGCCGCGTCCAGCACCAGTCTGACCTGGCGCCGCCGATCATTCAGCAGGGCGAAGGGCGTCACCGAGCCCGGACGCACGCAAAGCGCCTCCCACATCCGCTCCGGCGAGCCGAACGACAGCCGCGCCGAGCCGATCAGGGCGGGCGCGCGCTTCAGGTCGATGGCCGTCTCGCCGAGCGCGCAGATGAGCCAGAGCTGGCCGCGGGCGTCCTTCAGGAACAAGGTCTTGCTGTGGCCGCCCGGCAGCGCCGCCTTGATCGCGCGGCCCTCCTCCACCTTGAACACCGGGGCGTGCTCGGTGGTCGCGTGGTCCACGCCGTGCGCGTCGAGGAAGGCGAACAGCTCGGCGCGCGAGGCGGGGCGGGGCGGGTCCATGCGGTCGGCGTGTAGCAGGGTTTGACGGTTGCGCTCGAGCGGCGTTAGCTCGCCGCGCCATGGCCGACCGCAATCCTGACGACTTCGATCCCGCCCGCGCGATCTCGCCCGACGGCGAGCCCGCGCCCGCGCCGCAGACGCTTCGCATCGACCTGAGCGGCGCCAGCCCGCCCATGGAGCTGGAGTGCTTCGCCCTGGCCAACCGCCCGCCGGAGATCGTGCCGGGCCGGCCCAGCCGCGCCTGGATGGACCGCTTCGGCGAGCGCCACCCCTACCGCTGCCTGCCCATGACCATGGCCAACACCACCGGCTGGGAGATCCTGTGCCCTACCAGCTTCACCGCCGAGTGGACCGGCGGCAAGCTGATCGAAGACGTGCGCGTCACCCCCGACCGCCCCCACCCCGACTTCCACGACTTCGCCAAGAGCCACTTCACCGAGGGCGTGCTGACCTTCCACACCGGCTATCTGTTCCGCACCAAGCCGGGCTGGGACATGTGGGCGGGCGGACCGCCCAACCACGTCAAGGACGGCGTCCAGCCGCTGGTGGGCGTGGTGGAGACCGACTGGCTGCCCTTCCCCTTCACCATGAACTGGATCTTCACCCGCCCGGGGCGCGTGCGCTTCGAGAAGGGCGAGCCCTTCTGCTTCATCAGCCTCACCCCCCACCGGGCGCTGGAGCAGGTGCAGCCGGTGCGCCGCTCGCTCGCCAGCGACCCGGCGTTCCGCGGCCAGTACGAGACCTGGCTGCGCGAACGCACCGTGTTCAACGCCAAGCTCGGCCGGCGCGACCCCGAGGCCGTACGCGAGGCCTGGCAGCGCTTCTACTTCCGCGGCGAAGTCCCGAGCGACGTCACGGCCGTCGCGCCAGACCACATCAACAAGCGCCGCCTGCGCACGCCCAGGCTCGGCCGTTGAGCGCCGCAACGCCAGCGCTTCACCGCAAGGCGGCCGAAGCCCAGACGGGCGGAGTCCGTCCGCTTGCCAATCCGCCGACCTTCTGCTTTAAGGCCGCCTCCCGCTCCGGCGGGCGCGCCGATGAGCGGGCGTAGCTCAGTGGTAGAGCACAACCTTGCCAAGGTTGGGG
>CAXTUT010000283.1:0-3188 GCA_964247465.1 uncultured Caulobacteraceae bacterium
GGTCAGAACCTCCGCGTCTTCGCCGACGGCCTGGGCGAGGATGAACCCGAGCGGCGCGGATCCACGCCCGGCTGAGCGGGCCTGCAGGGCGAAGGCGAAGGGCGCGGCGAGGCTCGCCACCAGCTGCGCCTCGGTCCAGGGCGTGTCGAAAGCCAGGGCGTGGACCTGCGCAAGCCCCGCCGCGACCTCACCGCCCGCCGGCGTGACGAAGATGGGCGCGGGCGGCGCGGTCACGGCCGACCTCAGCCCGCCTTCGCCAAGGCCCGCTCGGCGATGGTCTTGGCGTCGGGCGCGCGCAGGTAGAGCGGCTGCGGACGCCGGTCCGGGTTCGGCCTTGCTGCGGCCAGGGTCGCGAGCGCCGCGGGATCGATGTCGCAGGCCTGGCGCGTCGGCTCCCCGTCATACAGCAAGGCTGCGCCCGAACCGACGACCGGCGTCAGCGCGTGAACGCCCAGCGCCGCCAGCCGCCGTCTGGCCTCCTGAAGCGACAGGTTGGTCGGCTCGCTCATCGGCGCGCCCATGCTGAAGGCCTGCACGTAGACATGGTCGCGACGCGCATCCAAGGCCGCGACGACCAGCGGCGCTCGCGCCGTATCCGGCCGGCTCGCCACCAGCGCTTCGAGCGTGCCGACACCGACGCAGGGTATGTCCAGAGCCAGCGACAGGGCCTTGGCGAAGGCGAGCCCGACGCGCAAGCCGGTGAACGAGCCGGGCCCGACCGTCACCGCGATCCGGTCCAGATCGGCGAATGCGACACCCGCCTGCGCCATCGTTTCGGCGACCATGGGCGCGAGGCGTTCCTGATGGCCTCGCAGCATGGGCTCGCAGTGGGCGGCCAGGGTATGGGGTCCCTGGACGACGGCGACGGAGCAGGCCTCCAGCGCCGTATCGAGCGCCAGGACGATCACACGACCTCGCAGGCCTCCTCGAAGCTGAGGCGAGGCAGGCGCGGGAACGACTCGTCGGCCCCATGGCCGATCGCGCAGAGGAAGTTGGACTTCACCGTCGTGCCGGCGAAGAAGGCCGCATCCACGCCCGCGTTGTCGAAGCCCGACATGGGGCCGACGTCCAGCCCCATCGCCCGCGCCGCCAGGATGAGGTAGCCGCCCTGCAGCGAGGCGTTGCGGAACGCGGTGACGTCGGCGAGTTCCCGGTTGCTGCTGAACATCTGCGAGGCCTGCGGCCGCTGCGGAAACAGCTGCGGCAGCTTCTCGTAGAAGTTCAGGTCCTGCGCGATGATGGCCACGCAGGGCGCGGCCATGACCTTGGGCCGGTTGGCCTCCATCACGAGGGGGGCCAGCTTCTCCTTGCCGGCCGGGCTGGTGACGAAGACGAAGCGTCCGGGCGAGGCGTTCATCGACGTCGGCGCGACCTTCACGAGATCGTACAGCCTGCCCCAGGTGTCCTGCGGCAGGACCTCCTCGACCCAGCCGTTGCGGCTGCGCGACTGGTGGAACAGCCTGTCCAGGCTGGAGGCGTCGAGGGGCGAGGACATCGATGGACCCTATGCGGACGGATATGTAACAGACTGTGTGGCGGTTCGCGCGTCGCCTGGCAAGTCGCTAGAGAGCCTGTTCCACCGCGGTCACCTCGGGCACGTAGTGCTTGAGCAGGTTCTCCACTCCCGACTTCAGCGTCGCCGCCGAGGAGGGGCAGCCCGAACAGGCGCCGCGCATGTGCAGATAGACCACGCCCGTGGCCGCGTCGAAGCGGTTGAACACGATGTCGCCGCCGTCCTGGGCGACGGCGGGACGCACCCGGCTGTCCAGCAGGTCCTTGATCTCGACGACGATCTGGGCGGCGTCGCCTTCGTAGGTCTGAGCGTCGAGGGCCGCGTCGCCGTCTTCGGCCGCATCGAACAGCGGCTGGCCGGAGGTGTAGTGATCCATGATCGCCGCCAGGATCGGGGCCTTGAGCTGGCGCCACTCCAGATCGCCGTCGGTACGGCTGACGGTGACGAAGTCGGGTCCGAAGAACACCCTCGCCACGCCGTCGATCTCGAACAGGGCGAGCGCCAGGGGGGAGCCATGGGCCTCCTGCGCAGAGCGGATCTCGCGCGTGCCCTCGCCCATGACCTCGCGGCCCGGCACGAACTTCAGCGTCAGCGGATTTGGGGTGGTTTCGGTCTGGATGAACACGGGCGGCTCGGCCTCGACGACTCGGGACGCAGAGATGGCGCGACCGCCGGGCCGGTGCAAGCGCGGCGGGTCCGCTCACGCCTTGCGGGCGGTCAGCTCCACGCCCGCCGCATCGGCGCCGGCGATGGCCTCGGGCTTGCGGATCCGCACCCGCGCCTGCAACGCGCGGGGATGCTCGAGGCACGCCGCCGCCAGGCGTTCGGCGAAGGTCTCCACCAGCTCGACATGGCCGGCGGCGGCGAGCGCGCGGGCCTTGGCGGCCAGGCTCTCGTAGTTGACGGCGTCGTGGATGTCGTGCGTCACCGCAGCGCTGAGCTGGAGCTCGACGTCCACAGACAGCGGCTGGGTGCGCCCGCGCTCATGCTCGTAAAGCCCGATCTCGGCGTCGAGCGTCAAACCCTGGATGAAGACGGCGAGGGTGGTCAGGCGGAGGACGGCGTCGGACACCTCAGTCGCTCACGATGTCGGCGGTGCGCCAGGCGAGGTGCTGGCCGCCGTCCACCGCGATCATCTGGCCGGTGACCGCACGGGCGGACGCCAGATAGGCGACGGCTGCGGCGATCTCCTCGGGAGGGGAGCCGTGGCCGAGCGGCGTGGCGGCCGCTTCGCGGGCGAAGACGTCGCCATCCTGGTGGATGGAGGCCAGCGTCGGTCCGGGTCCGACGGCGTTGACGCGGATGCGCGGGGCCAGCGCCTGGGCCGTCATCCGGGTGGCGCTCCACAGGGCCGACTTGGACAAGGCGTAGCTGAAGAACTGCGGGTTGGGCTTCAGCACCCGCTGGTCCACGATGTTGACGATGCAGGCCTCGCCGTCCGGCGTGGCGGCGGGCAGGGCGCTGGCGAACGCTTCGCAGAGCGCCAGGGGCGCGCGCAGGTTGGTCGCCATGTGCGCGTCCCACAGCTCGCGGCCGAGGGCGCCGAAGCGGTCGTCCCGGAACGTCGACGCGCTGTTGACCAGCAGGGTCAGCGGGCCGAGCTCGGCGGCGGCTCGGGTGGGCAGGGCGCGCACGGCGGCCTCGTCGGTCAGCTCGGCGCCCAGCGTCGCGGCGC
>CAXTUT010000284.1:0-3181 GCA_964247465.1 uncultured Caulobacteraceae bacterium
ATCCCGGCGCCCTGGGCGAGGTAGGGCACCATGGGATGGGCCGCATCGCCCAGCAGCGCCACGCGGCCGGACGCCCAGCCGGGGTGCGCCGGACGGTCGTACACCGCCGAGCGCCAGCCGTTCTGTTCCGCCCGCGCCTGCGCTGCGACCAGGGCCTGCACCGGGGCGGGCCAGCCTTCGAAGGCCCGGGCGACCTCGCCGGGCGCCGCCGCGGTGGTCCAGGACTCCTCGGTCCATGCGCGCGCGGGCGTGAAGCCTACGAAGTTCACCAGTGTCCCGCCCCGCACGAAGTAGTGCACGAAGTGGCTGCCCGCGCTCGTCCAGACCGTCGCCGCCTCAGCGATCAGGCCCGCCGGAAGGTCCGACGCCGCCACCAGCCCGCGCCAGGCGACCTGGCCGGTGAACCGGGCCGGCGTCTCGCCGATCAGGGCGGTCCGTACGCGTGAATGCACGCCGTCCGCCCCGACCAGCATGTCTGCGGTCATCGTCTCCCCACCGGCCTGCACCCGCACGCCGCCCGTGTCCGCCTCGAAGCGCCCCACCGGGCTGGCGACGCGGAGCCGCACCCCGGCCGCTTCACAGGCGGCGAGCAGGACCGCATGCAAGTCCGCCCGATGCGCCTGCAGGTAGGGCGACCCCCAGCGCTCCACAGCGTGATCGCCGAGCGGTGTGCTGAGCAGCCGCCGGCCGCTCGCCCGGTCGTAGATGTCGGCGCTTGCGGGCGCGAAGGCGATGCGGCGGAGCTCCGCCTCCAGGCCCATGGCGAACAGCAGGCGCGTGGCGTTGGGCGCGAGCTGCAGTCCCGCTCCCGCTTCGCCGAGCGCCGGCGCGCGCTCCAGCACCTGCACCCTGGCGCCCGCCCTGGTGAGCGCCAGAGCGGCGGCGAGGCCGCCGATCCCGGCGCCCGCGACGATCACGCGCATGGTCGCGCCCGGCAGCGGCGGCTGGCGCATCGTAAGGGGGGGGAGGGCGACAGGTGGCGCACGCCCGCTGTTCCTCCCGCCGATGCGCGGGGTCAAGCCGTCGCCGGTCCGGCGGGTCTTCGGCCATCCGATGGTCGCGCGTGCGGACAAGGCTCCGTTGACCCGAAGTTAAAGCCTGGTGGGGCAAGGTGTCGTGCAACTCCGCGAGCGCGTCCGCATGGCCAAGGCTCAGTTTCACCGTCACCAGAAGGTCTGGGTCGAGGCCGTCGGCGCCTGGGCCACGATCGAGAGGCTCATGCCCGTCTGGGCCAAGGGCTTCGACGAGCCGATCCGCATCACCTACGATCTCGGTCTCGGCCGCGAGTTCCGCGGCGAGGAACTGCGCGCCGACTCTCCCGCCGAGAAGGCCGCGCCGGACGCGGAAGGCGGCGAGTGGCGCATCCTGCGCGCCCGCAACAAGTGGCAGGCGCCGGAGGACTGCGCCCATCATCCCATGCCCGGCACCTTTCCCGTGGTCGTCACCGACGCCACCGACTGGGGCGGCTGGCGGGTGCCGGGCGCGGAGTACGACCGCGACCCCTACAAGATCGAGCACCAGTCCCGCCTGCTCGCCTGCGCGCCGCGGCTGATGCGGCTGGCGCGCGAGCTGGCCGCCCTGGCGTCGGAGTCCGCCGACGACTGCCCGCCGGAGTTGATGCGGCTGGCGCGCGGCGCCAGGACCGTGCTGCGCTTCGTCGAGGATACGCAGGGCGCGCCCATGACGGCCATGGCGGCGGAGTAGCGCCGGACCGCCCTGGCGAGGTGGCGCCGCTCCCCTCGCGCGGCTACATCGGGGAATGCGCACCGACCAGCCCATCCCCGTTCCCGTCCGCCTGGAGGACTACCGGCCGCCGGCGTTCAGGGTCGAGACGGTCAGCCTGAGCTTCGACCTCTACCCGACCGCCACGCAGGTGCGCGCCCGCCTCGAAATGGTGCGCCAGGGCGACGAGGCCGCGCCCCTGGTTCTGGACGGCGTGCGGCTGAAGCTGGTGTCGGTCAGCCTGGACGGCCAGCCGCTCGGGCCCGAGCGCTACAGCCAGTCGCCTGAAGCCCTGGTGATCGCCGACGTCCCCGACGCCTTCGTGCTGGAGACGCAGGTGGAGATCGACCCGCAGTCCAACACGTCGCTGGACGGGCTCTACATGTCCGGCGGCCGCTTCTGCACCCAGTGCGAGGCCGAGGGTTTCCGCAAGATCACCTACTTCCCGGACCGGCCCGACGTGCTGGCCCGCTACACCGTGCGCGTGGAGGCGGAGGCGGCCGTTTATCCGCGTCTGCTCTCCAACGGCAATCTCGTCGGCGAGGGCGAGCGGGCGCAGGGCCGGCGCTTTGCGGAGTGGAGCGATCCCTTCCCCAAGCCCTGCTACCTGTTCGCCCTGGTGGCCGGCGAGCTCGACGCGTTGGCCGACAGCTTCGTCACGATGAGCGGGCGCACCGTCCAGCTGCGCATCTACGTCGATCCCGGCCAGTCGGCGCGGGCGACCTACGCCATGGACGCGCTGAAGCGCGCCATGCGCTTCGACGAGACGGCGTTCGGGCGCGAGTACGACCTGGACCTGTTCATGATCGTGGCCGTGCGCGACTTCAACTTCGGCGCCATGGAGAACAAAGGGCTGAACATCTTCAATTCCAGCCTGCTGCTGGCCGACGCGCAGACCGCCACCGACGCGGACTACGAGCGCATCGAGAGCGTGATCGCGCACGAGTATTTCCACAACTGGACCGGCGACCGGATCACCTGCCGCGACTGGTTCCAGCTCTGCCTCAAGGAAGGGCTGACGGTGTTCCGCGACCAGGCCTTCTCGGCGCAGGAGCGGGGCGCAGCGGTGCAGCGGATCAAGGACGTGCGCGCCCTTCGCGGCCGCCAGTTCCCCGAGGACGCAGGGCCGCTCGCCCATCCGGTGCGCCCGTCCAGCTATCTGAAGATCGACAACTTCTACACCGCCACCATCTACGAGAAGGGCGCGGAGATCATCCGCATGCTCTCCATCCTGCTCGGGCCGCAGGGCTTCCGCGCCGGCCTGGACCTCTATTTCGACCGCTGCGACGGGACGGCCACCACGATCGAGGCCTTCCTCGCCTGTTTCGCGGACGCCAGCGGGCGCGACATGGCTCCGGTCATGCGCTGGTACGAGCAGGCGGGCACGCCTCAGCTCTCCATCGAGGCGCTCTACGACGAGCAGGCCCAGGCGCTCGACCTCACCCTGTTCCAAGCCACC
>CAXTUT010000285.1:0-3149 GCA_964247465.1 uncultured Caulobacteraceae bacterium
GCGCGTGCGGCGCGCCGGCGGCCGCTACGGCGTGGTGATGAGCCCGGACGGCAAGCAGATCGTCGCCTTCGGGCGGCTCAGCGGCCCGGGCTGGTACTTCCTGCTGAGCTATCCGGCCGCCGCGGTGACCTGGTCGGCGGCGCGTTCGGCCTCGGTGATCCTCTTCCTCGGCCTCGCCGCGAGCCTGTTGCAGACCCTGGTGATCCTGCGCATGGCGCGCGGCGCCATCATCAAGCCGCTGCAGGACCTGGCCAAATCCTGCGAGGTGCGGCCTGCGCCGACCGCAGCGATGCTCGACGAACGAAGCGACGAGATCGGGGTGCTGGCCCGCGCGCTGAGGGCCGAGCGCGACCGCGCCGACGAGCTGCTGAGCTCCCTGGAGCAGCGGGTGAGCGAGCGCACCGCGGAGCTTGAGAAGGCCAATGCCGAGAAGTCCCGCTTCTTGGCCAACATGAGCCACGAGCTGCGCACCCCTCTGAATGGGGTCATCGCGGTGTCGGAGACCCTGGCGCGCGAGCAGGTGTCGCCGCGCAACGTGGAGCTGGCCCAGCTTATTGTCTCGTCCGGGCGGCTCTTGGAACAGGTGCTGACCGATATCCTGGACTTTTCCAAGATCGAGGCCGGCGAGATGCGGCTGGAGCGCCAGCCCTTCGATCTCAGCGTCACCATTTCACGCGTCGCCGAGCTGCATCGCGCATCGGCCGACGCCAAGGGCGTGGCGTTGGTGTGGGAGATCAGCGAAGCGGCGCGCGGCGGCTATCTCGGCGATTCCGTGCGCCTGACCCAGGTGCTCTCCAACCTGCTGAGCAACGGGGTGAAGTTCACCGCCGAGGGCCAGGTCGCATTAAAGGTCGACCGGGTGGACGACGTCCTGCGCCTGGACGTCGCCGACACCGGCATGGGCTTCGACGAGAGGGTGAAGGCGAGGCTGTTCCACCGCTTCGAGCAGGCCGACGTCTCGATCCGCCGACGCTTCGGCGGCACCGGGCTCGGGCTGGCCATCTGCCGCTCCCTGGTCTCGCTGATGGGCGGCGAGATCGAGGCCCGGTCCTCGCCGGGCGAGGGCGCCACCTTCACGGTTCTGCTGCCGCTGCCCCAGGTCGCCGCGCGCCTCGCCGACGCGACCGTGGAGGCCGCGGCCCCGACCGAGCTGCCGGGCCTGCAGGTTCTGCTCGCCGAAGACCACCCGACCAACCAGCGGGTCGTGCGCCTGATCCTGGAGGCTGTCGGCGTGGAACTGACCGTGGTGGAGAACGGGGCGCTGGCCCTGGAGGCCTTCGCCCTGCAGCGCTTCGACGTGGTGCTTATGGACATGCAGATGCCCGAGATGGACGGGCTGACCGCCACCACGCAGCTGCGGGCCCTGGAGGCCGCCACGGGCGCCGTGCGCACGCCGGTGATCATGTTGACCGCCAACGCCTTGGACGAGCACATGCGCGCCAGCCTGGCGGCGGGGGCCGACCTACACCTGTGCAAGCCGCTGCGCGCCGCCGAGCTGCTGGACGCCATCGCCGCCATGACCTGCGGAGCGGACGAGATGGAGACGGCCCAGGCGGCCTAGGCCGCAGCGGAAGCGGCGAGGCCTGCGCTCAGCGGGTCTTCACCGGCTTCGCCGCCTGCTGGACCTGGGTGCGCGGCAGATCTTCCAGCGTGAGATAGCCGCGCTGATGTTCGTCCAGGACGTCGAAGTTGTGGTCCGCGCGGGCCAGGAACGACTTCAGCGTCAGCCGGCCGATGAAGCTGTCGTCGGCGGAGCGGACGGGTTCGGCGTCGTTGATCAGGGCGTAGGGGGCCGCGCCCTGCAGGTCCGGGTTCAGCTTGGTCTTGTCGCTGAGGTCGGCGTCGGCGGCCTGGCCGGCCGCGCCGAGTTCGGGCACCAGCGTCGTCTCGTAGAAGGCGATCTCATCATCGGTCACCAGGCCGTCGCCGTTGCGGTCCAGCACATGGTAGAAGGCCTCCGCGTCGGCGCGGAACTCCGCCTTGTCCAGCTTGCCGTCATGGTCGGTGTCGGCCGACCTGAACCAGGCCACCACCGGATAGGGCTGGCCTGAGGCGGAGCGGTAGGGGCGCCCGGCGGGGCTGATGAACAGGTGCGCCTCCTCCAGCGGCGTCGATTGCGCTCGGATGGCCGGCGCGGCCGAAGCCGCAACCGCGGTCGTGCTGAGCAGCGCGAGGCTGGCTGCGAGCCGCACGAGGCGGAGGGCGGGCGGTCTGGTGGCGGCGCGCATCATGGCGGCGTCTAAAGCATTGCCCGTCGCCTTGCGCCAGCCTTGCCACCGCGGTCCCTTGATCTGACCGCCGGCGGCTTGCACACCGCGGCATGAGCGACCGACTGCTGCCCCACGACGCCGCGCTGGACCGGCTGCGCGCGCTGCATCCTCTGCTGATCGACCTGTCGCTCAGCCGGGTGGAGCGTCTGCTCGCGGCGCTCGGCGATCCCCAGGCGCGGCTGCCGCCTGTGGTGCATGTGGCCGGCACCAACGGCAAGGGCTCCACCATCGCCTTCCTGCGCGCCATGGCCGAGGCGGCGGGGCTTCGGGCGCACGTCTTCACCTCGCCGCACCTGGTCCGCTTCGCCGAGCGCATCCGCCTCGCCGGAGCGCTGATCGGCGAGGCGGCGCTCGGCGATCTGCTGGCGCAGGTCGAGGTCGCCAACGCCGGCCAGCCGATCACCTTCTTCGAGATCACTGCGGCGGCGGCCCTGAAGGCCTTCGCCGACACGCCGGCGGACCTGTGTCTGGTGGAGGTGGGACTGGGCGGCCGCTATGACGCCACCAACGTGTTCGCAGCGCCCGCCCTGTCGGTGATCGCGCCGATCGACTACGACCACCGCGAGTATCTCGGCGACACCTTGGCCGAGATCGCGGGCGAGAAGGCGGGCGTGCTGAAGGCTGGGCGCCCCGCGGTGGTGGCGCGCCAGCCCGAAGCGGCCATGGCGGTGATCGAGCGCGAGGCCGAGCGCCTCGGCTCGCCGCTCATCGTCGCGGGCCGCGACTTCGACGCCTTTGCCCAGCACGGGCGTCTGGCGTTCCAGGACGAGGCCGGCCTGCTCGACCTGCCGCCGCCCGGCCTATTCGGCGCTCACCAGATCGACAACGCCGGCGTCGCGGTCGCCGCCGCCCGCGCCCTCGCCCATCCGCAGCTCGACG
>CAXTUT010000286.1:0-3145 GCA_964247465.1 uncultured Caulobacteraceae bacterium
ACTTGCCGGGCTGGTTGGTGAACTGCTCGGCCACGAAGAAGGGCTGGCTGAGGAAGCGCTGGATCTTGCGGGCGCGCGCGACCGTCAGCTTGTCCTCCTCCGACAGCTCGTCCATGCCCAGGATGGCGATGATGTCGCGCAGCGACTTGTAGGCCTGCAGGATTTCCTGCACCCGTCGCGCCACGCGGTAGTGCTCCTCCCCGATCACGTTGGGGTCCATGATGCGCGAGGTGGAGTCCAGCGGGTCGACCGCGGGGAAGATCGCCTGGGCGGCGATCTCGCGCGACAGGTTGGTGGTGGCGTCCAGGTGCGCCATGGAGGTGGCGGGCGCCGGGTCGGTGAAGTCGTCGGCCGGCACGTAGATGGCCTGGATCGAGGTGATGGAGCCCTTGTTTGTGGAGGTGATGCGCTCCTGCAGGTTGCCCATCTCGCTGGCCAAGGTCGGCTGGTAGCCCACCGCCGACGGGATGCGGCCGAGCAGCGCCGAGACTTCAGAGCCCGCCTGGGTGAAGCGGAAGATGTTGTCGATGAAGAGCAGAACGTCCTTGCCCTCCTCGTCGCGGAAGTATTCCGCCTGGGCCAGGCCGGTCAGCGCGACGCGGGCGCGCGCGCCCGGCGGCTCGTTCATCTGGCCATAGACGAGGGTGCACTTGGAGCCTTCGCCACCGCCGGGCTTGTTGACGTTGCTCTCGATCATCTCGTGGTAGAGGTCGTTGCCTTCGCGCGTACGCTCGCCCACGCCCGCCAGCACGGAGTAGCCGCCGTAGGCCTTGGCGATGTTGTTGATCAGCTCCTGCATCGTGACCGTCTTGCCGACGCCCGCGCCGCCGAACAGGCCGATCTTGCCGCCCTTGGTGTAGGGGCACAGCAGGTCGATGACCTTGATGCCGGTGACCAGCATCTCGGTGGAGGCGGCCTGGTCGGCGAAGGCGGGCGCTTCGGCGTGGATCTGTCGGCGCTCCTCGGTCAGGATCGGGCCGGCCTCGTCGATCGGCTCGCCGATGACGTTCATGATCCGGCCGAGCGTCGCGGGACCCACGGGCACGCGGATCGGCGCGCCGGTGTCCATCACCGCCTGACCGCGGACCAGGCCCTCGGTGGTGTCCATGGCGATGGCGCGCACCACGTTCTCCCCCAGGTGCTGGGCGACCTCGAACACCAGGCGGAAGGGCTGGCCGGTCTTCTGGTCGGTGTTTGTGGTCTCCAGCGCGTTCAGGATCGCCGGCAGGTGGCCGTCGAACTCGACGTCGACGACCGCCCCGATCACCTGGGCGATCCGGCCGCGGGCGTTGGAGAGGTCGGCGGTGATGGGCTGTTGGATGGTCATGGATTTGGGCCTTTAGAGGGCTTCGGCGCCGGAGATGATCTCGATCAGCTCCTTGGTGATCTGCGCCTGGCGGGAGCGGTTGTACTGCAAGGTGAGCGCGGCGATGAGGTCGCCGGCGTTGCGGGTGGCGTTGTCCATGGCGCTCATCTGGGCGGCGTAGAAGCCTGCCTGGTTCTCCAGCATGGCGGCCAGGATCTGGATCGCGAGGTTGCGCGGCAGCAGAGTCTCCAGGATCTCCGCCTCGTCCGGCTCGTAGCTGTAGACGCCGCCCTTCAGGTCGGGCTGGGGCCCGGCGTCCTCAGCCTGCACCTCTGCGGGGATCAGCCGGCGCGAGCTCGGCACCTGGCTGATGACCGAGCGGAAGCGCGAGTAGAAGAGGGTGACCACGTCGGCCTCCCCCGCCTCGAAGCGCTGCAGGATTTCCGCCGCGATCGGCTGGACCACGTCCAGCGTCAGGGTCTTGGCGGAGGCCACCTCGTAGGTGTGCAGGATGCGCTCGCCATACACGCGGCGCAGCACGTCGCGGCCCTTGCGGCCGATGCAGATGATCCTGACGTCCTTGCCCTTGGCGAGCAGAACGCCGATGCGATCGCGGGCGGCCCGCGCCACGCCGGAGTTGAAGCCGCCCGCCAGGCCCCGGTCCGAGGTCGCCACCACCACGAGGTGCTTGTCGTCGCGTCCCGTGCCGGTCAGCAGGCGCGGCGCGGCGTCGCCCGAAACGCCGGCGGCCAGGTTGGCGATGACGCTGGCCATGCGCGTGGCGTAAGGGCGTGCGTTCTCCGCCGCCTCCTGCGCGCGGCGCAGCTTGGCCGCCGCCACCATCTGCATCGCCTTCGTGATCTTCTGCGTGGCCTTCACGCTTCCGATCCGATTGCGCATCTCCTTCAGGCTGGCCATGCCTTACGGCTTCCTCTTGTCCCTCGGCTTGTCCAGCCAGATGATCACGAACGTCCCGATCCCCATCATGAGGCCGGCCAAAGGAAATCCGACCAGCATCCAGATATCTTGCCACCTCATGGCTCTTCCTTCGCGGTCGCTTTCGGGCTGTCGACGACATAGTGCAAAATGCACTGCGCCGCGAGGTGAAGCCCGAAGCCGAGCAGAATGTCGCCGAGCGCTACGAGGCGGTCCAAACGCCCGGTCGTCAGCGGACCGATCAAGCCGGCGACAATGGCCGCCACTCCAAGATATGAAAGCGCCGACGCGACGAGCTTTACGCGTTCTTCCTGTCGCTTCGCGTCAGCTCCCTCATCGCTCACGCGGCGAAGGCCGTGACCTGGCTGTCCAGGGCCTCCTTAAGCTGGCCTTCCAGTTCGGGCGACAGCGCCTTCTGAGTGCGCACGCCCTCGAAGAACTGCGGATAGCTGGACTTCAGCTTGGCGATAAGCGCGTCCTGGAAGGCCCCGATCTTGTTAACCGCGATCTTGTCCAGATATCCCCGCGTGCCAGCGTAGATCACCGCCACCTGCTCCTCCACGGGGAAGGGCTGGTACTGGGGCTGCTTCAGGAGCTCGGTCAGCCGCTCGCCGCGGGCCAGCAGGCGCTGGGTGGCGGCGTCGAGGTCGGAGCCGAACTTGGCGAAGCTCGCCATCTCCCGGTATTGGGCCAGCTCGCCCTTGATGGCCCCCGCCACCTGCTTCATCGCCTTGATCTGGGCCGAGGAGCCCACGCGGCTGACGCTGATGCCCACGTTCACCGCGGGCCTGACGCCCTGGTAAAAGAGGTCGGTCTCCAGGAAGATCTGGCCGTCGGTGATGGAGATGACGTTGGTGGGGATGTAGGCCGACACGTCGTTGGCCTGGGTCTCGATGATCGGCA
>CAXTUT010000287.1:0-3141 GCA_964247465.1 uncultured Caulobacteraceae bacterium
CCGCCGACGGTCGCGCCGACGCCAGCGCCCTTGCCTGCGTCCTCACCCGCCTCGCCGGCGCGGTGGGCGCCGAGCTGGTCGTGCTGGCCATGCGCGTTGCTGGCGACGATGCTGATGTCGCGATGGGGAACGCCTGCCGCCTCAAGGTTCTGGACCGCCATCTGGGCGGCCTCGTAGGTGTCGAATAAACCGGTGACTGTCTGGCTCATGTGTCCGCTCTTTTCGATTGGGATGATAGTCCACACGACAGCCGCCGGCGCGAAGGCCGGCGGCTGTCTGACGCTTACTGGGAGGTCGATTTGGCTTGGGCCAGCGTCGCGTTCCCGTGGACCTTGGCGGCGGCTTTCGTCATTTCTTGTTGTTCCTCCATAGGGTGCGGTCGAAACCGCAATAACCCCAAGCCGGCACGAGGCAGGCTCGGGTCCATGGCCGGCGCGGCGCTGGACGCGCCGGCCATGGTTTCAGGCGCGCCGAAAGACGAGGCGGTAGATCATCAGCACCACGACCGCGCCGATGACGGCCACGACGAGACTGTAGAGGTTCAGGCCGGTGACGCCTGCGCCCCCGAACATGTTGAACACGAAGCCGCCGACCACCGCGCCGACGATGCCGAGCACGAGGTCCAGCACCAAGCCTTCACCCGTCTTGTTGACGATCTTGCTGCCGATGAACCCGGCGATGAGGCCGAGGATGATCCAGGCCAGGATGCCCATGACGTCGTCTCCCCGTTACTTGCGCACGTAGACGGTCTTGCGACCGCCGCGCAGCATCATGCCGAGCACGACGCCTACGCCGACGCCGATGGCGACCGCCGCCATCGGCTGATCCTGCACGAAGCTCCCGATCTGCTCGTAGATGTCCTCGGCTTGGCCGCGGGCTTGGTCGACCATGTCGGACGCTTGGTCTTTGACCTGGCCGTAGGCGTTCTGAACCGAACCCGCAGCTTCGTTCAGTTTGCCCTTCGCCTGCGTCTTGTCGCTGCCGACCAGGTCGCCCGCCGCATCCTGCAGTTGGCCGATGCCCTTCTTGGCTGCGCCTTCCATCCGATCTTCCGACATATGTTGCTCCTCTCAAATGTCTTCGACGAAACGCGGTCGTCGAGGGATCGATCCCTGGGTGTTGCGCATTTCTACACATTGTAAGAGTGGAGTTCGTCATGCCTGTCGCCATTTACCCCGCCCTGGCCACCGGAGATCAGGCGCAGGGCTATAAAGCCGAGCTGGTCGACTTTCCGGGCGCGAGCGTTAATGGGCCCGCGTCCGCAGACCTGTTGAAGGCGATCCGCGAGCGGCTTCTGACCGAACTGAGCGGGCTGGAACGCGAGGGGCGCGATTGGCCCGCTCCGACCCCGGTCGAGGCGCTCAGTGCGCGCGTCCAGATGGGCGGCGCCGTGCTGCTGCTGGTGGACGTGCAGGTGGACGACACGCCAGTGCGGGTCAACATCTCCATCGGCGAGCGGCTGCTGCGGCGGCTGGACGAGACGGCTCAGGCGCAGAACATGACCCGCTCCGGCTTCATCGCGGCGGCCGTGCTCCAGCGCCTGGGTCAGGAGCGTACAGGCCGCGACGAGCAGGGGGCCGGCTCTCAACGCCTGTTCGAGGAGGTGGCCGACGTCAGGCGCCGGGTGACCGACGCGCTCGGCCCGGAGTCCGCCTTCGGCCGGGCGGTCGCCGAGCTGGACGCCCGGGCGCTAGAGGGGCTCCGCGGCCTCGCCGACAACGTCGCTTCGGCCGTGAAGCGCCGCTCGGCGCGCGGCCCCGACGACTTGGATGGCTGAAACCCTTGTGACTAGGCCGGGGCGGCGTAGGCCTCGAACAGGACGCTGTAGGCCTGGATGGATCTGGCCAGGCTGAAGTCGCGGGCGCGCAGGGCGGCGAGCGCTCCCATGGCGCTTGCGCGCTGCGGATCGCTCAGCATGGCGTCCATCGCCTCGCGCAGCGCCGCGACGTCGCCGGGCGGCGTCAGCAGGCCGGTGCGGCCTGCTTCAATCGCCTCGCGCGGGCCGAAGTCGCAGGCGCTCGCCACCACCGGCGCGCCACAGGCCATGGCCTCCAGCAAGGCGTTGGGAAAGCCCTCCCAGAGCGATGGCAGCACAAACAGCCGCGCTCGGCGAAACCAGCTCCACGGGTTGGGCTCGAAACCGACGAAGCGCACGCGAGCCGCGATTTGAAGCTCTCGCGCCAGGCTCTTCAAGCTATCTCTCAGGCTTCCTTCGCCAAGGATGACGAGGTCCAGGCCGTCGCAGGCGTGGCTGGCGGCGAAGGCGCGCAGCAGCAGCTCCTGGCCCTTCTGCCGCTCCAGACGTCCCGCCGTGACGATGTAGGGACGTTCGCCCAAGCTGGTCGGCGCCCGCTCGGCGCCCGCTGCGATCCGATCCAGGTCGATAGGGTTGGGCGCGACGTGAACCTTGTCTGGGGCCAGGCGGAAGTCGCGCCGCAGCCCCTGCGCCATGTCGGCTGAGTTGGCCAGCACGCCATCCGCGGCGCGGTAGCAGCCCCCGAGCAGCGACTTGACCACGCGCCGGCCGAGCGGATGGGCGAGCTCGTCGTCGATCACCGCGAGCGCGTTGTTGCCCTCACGGGCGAGCCAGCGCGGGCGAGCGCGGCCCAGCAGGCCCATGGCCGGCCAGGTCGCCAGACTCAGGCCCTTGAGGAAGCTGACCGCCACATGCGGCCGGGCGCGGTGCACCAGGGCCGCCAGCGCACGCGGCGCGTTCACCGCGCCGGCGATGAGCCGGTCAGCCCGGTACATGGCGGCGTTGTCGCCCTCGTCGCGCAGCCACCCGCCGCCGTCGGCTACGTCCAGCCGCTGCGGGTCGATGTCGCCGAGGTAGGGCCCGGCGCGGCGGAGCAGTCCCATGCGCACGTCGAAGCGGGCGGGGTCGCAGCCGTTCAGCAGGTTCACCGCGACCCGCTCCGCCCCCCCGCCGTGCAGCGAGCCGAGCAGCAGCAGCACACGGATGCGGCCGTCCGGCGCATCGGCCTGACGGCTTTCCAGGGGAGGCATGGGCGGCTTATAGGGGGCCGCCGCGGCGCGGCGCAACGCCGCTCACCGGACGCCGTCCTTGCCCCCGCACGAGCTCCTCATCGGCGCGCCCGAGTTCTGGGCGCGCGCCTGGACCGACATCGCGGCTGCCCGTAG
>CAXTUT010000288.1:0-3123 GCA_964247465.1 uncultured Caulobacteraceae bacterium
CCGCGGCCGCGGCATGGTGGAGAAGATGAAGGACCTGATCCCCCCCCACATGTTCGTGATCCCGATCCAGGCCGCCATCGGCGGCAAGATCATCGCCCGCGAGACCGTCCGCGCGCTCCGCAAGGACGTTACCGCCAAATGCTACGGCGGCGACGCGACGCGCAAGAAGAAGCTGCTGGAGAAGCAGAAGGAGGGGAAGAAGCGCATGCGCCAGTTCGGCAAGGTCGACATCCCGCAGGAAGCCTTCATCGCCGCGCTGAAGATGGACGCGGACTGAGATGGCGCCCTCAGGCGTGCGACGAAGGGGAACACCACGCGTTGATGGTCGGGGCAGGCGGGGTAGCACGACATGGCAGGGTTCTGGGCGCCCTATTCGGACCAGGCGGACGCGACACGACGTATCTGCGCGTTTGCTGACGGCGCTCTGAGTCCGACTTGCGGAGCAACCTTCTCCGACGGTCAGATGCTTGCCGTGCTGCGTCGGGCGCATCCCGACGGCTATGGCCGCGCCCAATGGTTCAATGTCCTGGCCCAGCATGTCAGCGCGCCGCCGCCACCGCCTAGGCCCGCCGCACCGTCGGGGGCACTGGCGAAGGTGGAAGCCTTTTTCTGGTCGGTGATGGAACAGGAGGGCAAGGCGGAGATGGCCCAAGCCGACGCCCAGGCCGCCGCCGGCCAGGCGATCTACCAAGCGGCGCGCGACGACGTCTGGGAGCCGACTCACCGCTTCCTCCAGCGACACAAGATGTTGGCGGACGGGATCGGCGTCGCCATCGATGTGGTGGGAGTGATCGCCGGCGTGGCCTTCGTCGTCGCGTTCTCTCCGGAGATCGGCGCGGTGGCGGCGGTGACGGGCTTCGCCGCGGCCGGAGGGTCGTTCCTGCTGGCCGGGGCGGACGGTGCGGTGTTCGCGACCGAGGTGACCGGCCACAAGGAGACAAGCGAGAAGATCGAAAACTCCAGGGTCACTCAGTGGGTGCGGATCGCCGGAACCGTGATGACGCTGGTCGATATTCCCGTAGGGGGCATCCGCTCCCTGACGGAGGTCAAGGCGCTGCGGGTGGAGTCGGCGGAAGCGCTCAATGAAGCGCGCGAGGCTGACGAGGCCGCCCAGCTCGCCCGCGAGCGGGTGGAGCGGATCAGGAACCCTTCCAAGCACCCCGGCCCTGTCCAGCGGCGTACGCGCAAGGTCAAGCTCCTCGCCGAACAGGCCGAGGCGCATCGTAAGGAGGCCGAAGCCATGTCTCGCAAGATGAGGGTCACCACGGGCCGCGACAGCTTCGCCGCCTTCGGGGCCACGCCCGCCGGCGCCGCCCTGATCACGGCGGCGCCGCCGGCCATGGTGCTGACCCAAGCTCAGAAGGCTGCGGACGACAAGTACGGCAAGTCCCTGGAGCCAGAGAACGGCCTACCCAAAGACATGCGGCTGGAAGTGCGCGTCAGCGGCGTCCAGAAGGTGACGAAGTGAGCGAGACGACGCGAGACCGACGTGAGCGGGACCGGCCCCCGGGCCTGGCGCCTCGCGGGACGGCGTGGGGCCTGGGAGCGATCATGGCTCTTACGCTCGTGTCGCCCATGGGAGCAGTGTTGAGCGCCGCCACCTGGGCGCCGATCGGCTTGGATGCGCTGCTCGGAAGCGCCTTCGGGTCGGTGCTGTTCAGCTTCGTCATCTTCATGCCCCTCGCGGCTGGGCTGCAGACGCGTCGGTTCTGGGTGGTCTGCTGGTACTTCTGGGGCGGGGTGCTCAGTGGCTCGATTTACGTCTTCGCCGTGCTGATCGCACTTTGCGGGATTTTGCGTCTGTCACCTGACATCCACCCAGACTTAATCGGAGTCGCGTGGCTCGGCCGCATCTTTCTCTTGGGTTGCGCACCGATGCTCTTCGCCTTGTGGCAAGGGCTGCGACTGAACTACTGGCGCCCCTGGACTTCGTCCCAGTCCTGGGAGACCGGCGATGAGCGCAACGCTCGCTGGGCCATGCGACTCGCAGGCAAAGGCGATAGGGCAGCCCCCTAGGGCGGACCGGCTTGGCCGGGCGGGCAGACAGATTGGCCGACGTTCCTAGCGGCTCCGCCCAGCGCTCCAGCGATCTCCCGATACGCTCCACACGATCGATGACACAACCGCATCCCCGGATGGCTAAATCCCGAGTGTGTGGCGCGCGCCTATAAAGCAGGCTCATCCCGTTCTACCCTGGGAAGGGCGGACCTACGACACGTAGGCGGCGGCGCTGCAGCCGGTCGGCCAGATTGCTCGCCTCGGCGCGCGGCCCCGCCTCACTCCGCCGCAGTCGTGTAGCCGGCGGCGGGCGTCGTGCTCGGTGGTTCGCTGGAGTAGGGCGGTAGCATCCGCCCCAGCACGCCGTCCTTGCCCCAGATAAGGTGGAAGGCGACGCCTGAGACGTGGAACACGATCAGGACGTAGATCGCCCACTGGCCGTAGCTGTGAAGATTGTTCCAGAAGTCCTCCAACTTGTCATTAGGCGCAAGGATCTGGGGCGTGGGGATGATGTCGAACAGCACCGTGGGATGGCGGCCGTAGAGCGTCATGACCTCGCCGGTGATGGGCATCCACAGCAGCGCGGCGAAGAACACCCAGTAGGTGGCGTGCGCGACGAGCCGGTCCCACCTGGCGACTTCCGGCGGATAGGCCGGGGGCTTGTCGATGAAGCGCCAGACGAGGCGGAAGGCGGTGACCAGCAGCACGATCCCGCCAAGCGTCTTGTGCCAGTTGTAGAGGTCGCCGGTCTGGTGGAACTTGCTGCGGTCGGCGTTGGTCATCACCCAGGCCAGCGGCAGGATGGCCAGCATGCACACGGCGGTGATCCAGTGGAGCGCCTGGTTCACGGCGGAATAGCGCGGCTGCATGGGCTGCTCCTGCATGGTCGACCGGCGCATTCCCGCACGCCGCAAGGCCTGTGGCAAGCGGCTGAGGCGATCGGCGGGCGCTCAGCGCCTGGCGGGCTTGGCGCCCGGCCGCGCCAGGGCTGCCTGCGCCCAGCGGCGGACCTCAGGATAGGCCTCGCCGATCTCGTAGCGGATCAGCCGCGCGAAGCCGAGGCCTGAGCCCGCCACGATGTCGGCGATGGTGAGGCGCTCGCCGCAGAGCCAGGCGCGGCCCTCC
>CAXTUT010000289.1:0-3090 GCA_964247465.1 uncultured Caulobacteraceae bacterium
TCTCCGTGGGGGGCGCCGCTAGCGCGGACCAGCATCTCGCACGCGGCGAGCGCCTCCGGCGCCAGGGCGCCGGTGAAGGCCAGCGCCAGCCCCGCGCCCTCGGCCGGCGGCTTCAGCCAGTAGCCGCCTTTCAGCGCGCCCTCGCGCCAGCCGCCGTCCGCCCGCTCGACCTGATCGATGGCGCGCGTGGTCAGGCGCAGGTAGACCGAGCCGCCGTCTTCGGCCTGCATGTGCCCGAACGCCCACTGCATGCAGGCGGTCAGCTCATCGGCGAAGGCGGGCTCGAAGGCGGTCAGTCCCGGCTGGCCCATGCCGATCAGCGGCGTGTTGATAGACTGGTGGGCGCCGCCCTCCGGCCCCAGCGTCACGCCCGAGGGCGTCGCCACCAGCAGGAAGCGCGCGTCCTGGTAGCAGGCGTAGTTCAGCACATCGAGGCCGCGCGCGATGAAGGGGTCGTAGACGGTGCCGATAGGGATCAGCCGCTCGCCGAACAGTGGCCCGGCCAGCCCGGCGGCGGCCAGCATGAGAAACAGGTTGTGCTCGGCGATGCCGAGCTCGATGTGCTGGCCCGCCGTTCCGCCGCGCCACTTCTGGGCGGAGGGGATCTTGGCGCCGGCGAACACGTCCGCCAGCTCCTGGCGGCGGAACAGCCCACGCTGGTTCACCCAGGCCCCGAGGTTGGTGGAGACCGTGACGTCGGGCGAGGTGGTGACGATGCGCTCCGCCAGCGGGCCACCCTGCTTCGCCAGCGCCAGCAGCACCTTGCCGAAGGCCGCCTGGGTGGACTGTTCCGCGCCGACGGGCGTCTCCAGTACAGGGACGGGCAGGGCGGCGAAGGCGAGGTCCCCGCGCTTGGCCGCGATGGGAGAACTCTCCACGAAGCCCCTCAGCCGGGCGGCGGCGTTGTCGCCGAGGCCGCCGTACGGCGCCCACTCCTCGCCCTCCGCGATGCCGAGACCGACGCGCAGCTCGGCCATCTGAGGCGGGTTCATCAGCCCGGCGTGGTTGTCCTTGTGGCCGGCGAAAGGCAGGCCGTAGCCCTTGATGGTGTAGGCGATGAACAGGGTCGGGCGGCTGTCCTGCGCGCGGTCGAAGGCGTCGGTCAGGGTTTCCAGGCAGTGGCCGCCGAGGTTGGTCATCAGCTTGCCGAGGTCCGGGTCGTCGTGGCTTTCCACCAGCCGGGTCGCTGCGGCGTCCCCGTCGAAGTCGGCCAGCAGTCGCGCCCGCCACGCCGCGCCGCCCTGGTAGGTCAGGGCGGCGTAGTCGGCGTTGGAGCAGGCGTCGATCCAGGCCCGCAGCCGCTCCCCGCCCGGCTTTGCGAAGGCCGCCTTCTGCAGCTTGCCGTGCTTGAGCGTCGCCACCCGCCAGCCGCAGGTTTCGAAGATGTCGTCGAAGCGGCGGAACATCCGATCCGCGGTCGTCGCGTCCAGCGACTGGCGGTTGTAGTCGATGATCCACCAGCAGTTCCTGACGTCGTGCTTGTAGCCCTCGATCAGGCACTCGTAGATGTTGCCCTCGTCGAGTTCGGCGTCCCCCATCAGGGCGATCATCCGTCCCGCGTCGGCCTCCGCCATCAGGCCGTGGCCGATCAGATAGTCCTGGATCAGGCTCTGGAAGGCTGTGATCGCCACGCCCAGGCCGACCGAGCCGGTGGAGAAGTCCACCGGTATCTTGTCCTTGGTGCGCGAAGGATAGCTCTGCGCGCCGCCCAGGCCGCGGAACCTCTGCAGCTGGTCCAGCGACTGGGCGCCCAGCAGATAGTGGATGGCGTGTAGCACCGGGCCGGCATGGGGCTTCACCGCCACCCGGTCGTTGGGCTTCAAAGCATGGAAGTAGAGCGCCGTCATGATCGCGGTCATCGAAGCGCAGGAGGCCTGATGGCCGCCGACCTTCAGCCCGTCGCGGCTGTCTCGCAGGTGGTTGGCGTTGTGGATCGTCCAGCTCGACAGCCAGCGCAGCCGCACTTCGAGCTGGGTCAGAGCGTCGATCCGCTCAGCCCGGTCGAAGCGGGCGGCGTCCGGGTTGTCGGAAGACGGGGGCGTGGCCGACGCTTCGGACGTGGGTCTGAGATCGTCCGGCACGCCGGCGGAGCTTGTCGGGTGTAACTGCGACATGGCGTGGCTCCCGTGAGGCCCGGCAGGGCGGGCGCGCGGCTATGAACCGTTGTCGCCTGCGCGATCGGCCTTGCCCAAGATGATAGACCAGACCGGGGCTTTTCGCCCTAGTAAACAACGACACTGCGGATCGACTCGCCGGCGTGCATCAGTTCGAAGCCGCGGTTGATCTCCTCCAGGCTGAGGCGATGGGTGATCATGGGGTCGATCTCGATCCGGCCGTCCATGTACCAGTCCACGATCTTGGGCGTGTCGGTGCGTCCGCGCGCGCCGCCGAAGGCGGAGCCCTTCCAGACCCGTCCGGTGACCAGCTGGAAGGGCCGCGTGGCGATCTCGCGGCCGGCTTCGGCCACCCCGATCACCACCGACACGCCCCAGCCGCGATGGCAGGCCTCCAGCGCCTGGCGCATCACCGTGGTGTTTCCCGTGCAGTCGAAGGTGTAGTCCGCCCCGCCCTCCGTCAGGGCGACCAGATGAGCGACGAGATCCCCGTCGATCTCGCGCGGATTGACGAAGTGGGTCATGCCGAACCTGCCGCCCCACTCGGCCTTGGACGGGTTCAGGTCGACCCCGATGATCTTGTTCGCGCCGACCAGCCGGGCGCCCTGGATCACGTTCAGCCCGATGCCGCCCAGCCCGAACACCACCACGTTGGAGCCGGGCTCGACCTTGGCGGTGTTCACCACAGCGCCCACGCCCGTGGTGACCCCGCAGCCGACGTAGCAGCTGGTGTCGAAGGGCGCGTCCTCGCGAATCTTCGCCACCGCGATCTCAGGCAGCACCGTGTAGTTGGAGAAGGTCGAGCAGCCCATGTAGTGGAAGATGGACTGGCCCTTGTAGCTGAACCGGCTGGTCCCGTCCGGCATCAGCCCCCGCCCTTGCGTGGCGCGAATGGCGGTGCAGAGGTTCGTTTTTCGCGACAGGCAGCTTTTGCACTGGCGGCACTCGGGCGTGTAGAGCGGGATGACGTGGTCGC
>CAXTUT010000290.1:0-3064 GCA_964247465.1 uncultured Caulobacteraceae bacterium
CGGGCTTCACCTCCACCAGGCACATGCGGCAGTTGCCGGCGATGGACAGCCGCTCATGGTAGCAGAAGCGCGGGATTTCCTCCCCCGCCAGCTCCGCCACCTGCAGGACCGTCATCCCGGGCTCGAACTCGACCTCTTGACCGTTGACCTTAGCGACCGGCATGGCGCACCACCTCCATAACCTTATCGTTGCTGAAGTCGTCAGCACTCATTTTTATTGACATGCCTATTTCTACGCTCTTCTTATTGGCCAGATCAGCCAGTTGCTGAGCTTCTAATTGGGACTCCGAGTTTGAGACATAACCTGCACGAACGAGTTCATCTCGTAGGCGGAGATCTTCAGCGATGACCTTGTTCATCAACAACCGGCACGTAGGATTCGCGACCATCATAGAACCAACTCTGCTGCGCTCCTCTTCACCGAAGATGCCGCTCTTCATCACCATCCTGCCCACGAACTCATAGATGCACGCGACATTCCGATGATCGTCGGTGGAAAACTTCTGGAATAACGCTAGCCGTCGATACATCAAGGCAAGAAACTTATTCAGTCGCTCGGGCCGGTCTCTAAGTTTGGCTATGATCACGCCCTTAATTTCGCCCTTTACGTAAGGCAGAACACCTACGTCTCTTGGTAGTTCAGCGTCAAAGGTCTTCCACAAATTTATGTAGGACTCGAGGATTTCTCTCTGACTCGGCTTTGCTGCCGTTATCTTTGGGCTGAAGACTGGCATCACTCCGCCGCCAGCAGCGCCGCGCCCTGCACGTGCGGCTTGCCGGTGCGGTAGGTGCTGATGCGCGCCTCCACCTCGGGGCGGAAGTGGCGGAACAGGCCCTGGATCGGCCAGGCCGCCGCGTCGCCTAGAGCGCAGATGGTGTGGCCCTCCACCTGGGTGGTGACCTCGAGCAGCATGTCGATCTCGCGCATTTCGGCCGTGCCGTTGGCCATGCGCTCCATCACCCGCCACATCCAGCCGGTGCCCTCGCGGCAGGGGGTGCACTGGCCGCAGCTCTCGTGCTTGTAGAAGTAGCTGATGCGGCTGATGGCGCGGATCAGGTCGGTGGAGCGGTCCATCACGATCACCGCGGCGGTGCCGAGGCCGCTTTTCAAATCACGCAGGCTGTCGAAGTCCATCAGCGCGGTCTCGCACTGATCGATCGGGATCATCGGCACCGAGGAGCCGCCGGGGATCACCGCCTTCAGGTTCGACCAGCCGCCGCGGACGCCCCCGCAGTGGTCCTCCAGCAGCTGCTTCAGCGGAATGGACATGGCCTCTTCCACGTTGCAGGGCTGGTTCACGTGCCCGGAGACGCACATCAGCTTGGTGCCGGTGTTGTTCGGTCGGCCGAAGCCCGCGAACCAGTCGGCGCCCCGGCGCAGGATCGTGCCGACGACCGCGATGCTCTCCACATTGTTCACCGTGGTGGGGCAGCCATAGAGGCCGGCGCCGGCGGGGAACGGGGGCTTTAGCCGCGGCTGGCCCTTCTTGCCCTCCAGGCTCTCCAGCAGCGCGGTCTCCTCGCCGCAGATGTAGGCGCCGCCGCCGTGGTGAATGTAGAGGTGGAAGGGGTAGCCGAAGTCGTTGTCCTCGCCGATCAGCCGGGCGGCGTAGGCTTCCGCCACCGCGCGCTCCATGACCTCGCGCTCGAACACGTACTCGCCGCGGATGTAAACGTAGCAGGCGTGGGCCTGCATGGCGAAGGACGCGATCAGGCAGCCTTCGATGAACAGGTGGGGATCATGGCGCATGATCTCCCGGTCCTTGCAGGTGCCGGGTTCGGACTCGTCGGCGTTGACGACGAGGTAATGCGGGCGGCCCTCGGTCACGGTTTTGGGCATGAAGGACCACTTCAGCCCGGTGTTGAACCCGGCGCCGCCTCGGCCGCGGAGGCCCGAGTTCTTCATGTTGGTGATGATCCAGTCGCGCCCGCACGAGAGGATGTCGCCGGTGGCGTTCCAGGCGCCCCGCTGTTTGGCGCCCTCCAGGTACGGATCGTGGAACCCGTACAGGTTGGTGAAGATGCGGTCCTTGTCTTGGAGAATGCCGGGCATTAGCGTACCACCTGCGAACTTGACCGCGGCCGAAGCGCGCGCAGTTGCCCCATCATCAAGCCAAGCGAAAAGCCAAGTGAGAGGGCGCCCAGCGCAAGTATGGCTCCGGCGATCCGCCGCTCAGGGAGCGGCGCGACAAGCTGCAAATTGCCAAGCCCGATAAGCCCCAATTGCATGGCGCCGAGGAGCAAAAGCATCACGCTAGAGACGCTTAAGAAAAGCAATCGTGTGAAAGCGCCACCTCCCATCAAACGCTCTTTCCAGGGCCGAGCCTCATCATCTGCACGAACTGCACGACCGCCGCCCCAAATGCGCAAAGCCCGAAAACGAACACCACCGCCGACATGCCATTGACATGGCTGGGCGTGGACGTCAGCCCGACCCCCAGCCCCAGGCCGCCGTTGATCAGGAAGGCCACCGCGAACACCAGCGACAGGATGATGCGCCCCGAATAGGGCTGACGCCAGCTCATGCCGCGGGCTCCGGCTGGCGCTCGGGCGCGTTGGGAAGCTTGTCGATCTTGCGGGCCTTGGAGCCGTCGTAGAGCGCCGGATCGCTCAGGGTCAGCGGGCCGCCCTGCGGCTCGGAACTGCGTCGTCCCGCGTAGCTGCCGGGCTCAGGGTGCTTGCCCGCGCGGAAGTCGGCGATGATCTGGCGGAAGCTCTCCGGCGTCAGGTCCTCGTAGTAGTAGTCGTTGATGGCGGCCATCGGCGCGTTGCAGCAGGCGCCCAGGCACTCGACCTCTTCCCAGGTGAACAGGCCGTCGGCGGTCATGTGGCCCTTCTGCCCGAACTCTTCCTTGCAGATGGCGATCAGGTCGTTGGCCCCGCGGAGCGCGCAGGGCGTGGTGCCGCAGACCTGGATCAGGGCGGCGCGGCCCACCGGCTCCAGCATGAACATGGTGTAGAAGGTCGCGACCTCCAGGATCCGGATTACCGGGACCTCGAGCATCCTGGCGACCAGGCGGATGGCGGGCTCGCAGACCCAGCCCTCCTGCTTCTGCACCAGCCA
>CAXTUT010000291.1:0-3050 GCA_964247465.1 uncultured Caulobacteraceae bacterium
GACCCTGGTCGCGCAGGGCCGTCATCGCCGCGGCGTCGCATGAGGCGCCGTCCAGCCCGTCAAGGCAGAGGGTGGCGCGCACGCCGAGGCGTTCGAGCCGCGACGCGGGTCCCGCGAGGAGCGTCCCAGCCGCGCCCTCGATGACAAGGCTGGCGACGCCCCCGTTCAGCCGCACAGGCACGCGCTTGGCCGACAAGGCGGCGGGAACGGCCATCCAGCCGCGGGTCAGCGCGTTCATGCGGCGCGCGCGGTTGGGGCCGCCAGGCGCACGGCGACCACGTCCGCGTCCTGGAAGGGCGCAGCCAGGGGCCGCACGTAGCGCGCTACGCCGTCCTCGCCGGCGTCGCCCGGCTGGAACGCCAGGTCCGCGAGCAGGGCGGCCGAGGCCGTGTTGCGTTCGGTCGGGCGGTATAGCGCGCCGAAGGCGGCCGCGCCTTGGGTTCGGAGCAGGGCGGCCATGTGGGCGAAGGCGGCGTGCTCCACCCGCTTGCGCTGCACCCGGCAGCTCATGAAGAACAGCTGGAGTTCCGCGCGCGCCAGGTCGAGCTCGGCGAACCCGATCAGGCCGTAGTCGCCGAAGCGGTCGGCGCAGCGCAGGACCAGCCGCGCCCGATCCGGGTCGGGGACCGCCAGGCGCTGCACCGCCGACAGCGAGAGCTTCGCCCCGGTGAAGTTCAGCTGGTTGGTGCGCTGGCTGAGCTCGTGCACCCGCGCCACGTCCGCGCCGCAGAGCGGGGCCATGTCCAGCACGATCTCCGAGCTGCGCAGGAAGTGCAGGTATCCGCCGCCGCCTTCCGCCGCCGCGCTGCGCTGCGCCTCGGCCACGTACAGCGAGCGCCTTCGGCCGCTCTCCGCGGTCAGCGGGTGGTCGAACCAGGGATGGGCGGCCAGCCCCTCCAGGGCGGTGTGGGGCAGGGTGCGCACCGAAGGGAGCGCGGAGATCACCTCCGCCCGCTCGAAGGGCTGGTCGTCGATGAAGACGAAGCTGTCCAGGCCGAGGTCGAGCGCGCGGGCGATACGCGCCACCGACTCGCTCTTGGGTCCCCAGCCGACCTGCGGCGCCAGGAAGTAGTCCTTCAGCCCGAAGCGCTCCAGGGCGGCCAGCGCCACGGCCTCGTCGTTCTTGCTGGCCACCGACTGCAGCACGCCGCGTGCGTCGAGCGTGCGCACCGTATCCGCGGCGCCGTCGCGCAGGCGCAGGCCCTCCACGCCGTCTTCCGCCAGCGTGCCATGCCACAGCGTCTCGTCCAGGTCCCAAACCAGCACCTTGGCCAGCCCCTCGGCCAACGGCGGTGCGGCTACCGTGTCGGCGGGCGCCCCCGGCGCCTCCAGCGTGGCCCAGTCCACCAGGCCGAAGCCCACGTCCGCCCCGCCGTCCGGCTCGCCCGCCGGTTCAATCTGGATCAGGTGCTCGGCCGAGAGGTCCACCGCGGCGGCGACGTCCGCATAGGGGAAAGAGAAGCGCTGATGGCGGCCGGTTATGGTGAAGCGGGCCTGGAACAGGCTGCCGGTGTCCACCCCCAGGATGGTCAGGGTGAAGTCGTGGTCGCGTCCGTCGAAGGACCAAGCCTCGACCACGAAGGCGTCAGGCCGCCCTCCGGGCGCAAGGCCGCTCGAACGGCGCTTGGCTTCGTTCCAGCGCCAGGCGAGATGGGTCTTCAGCCACCAGCCGATCGGGGCGGACGCCAGCAGGCCTGTCAGACGATCGTCACGCGCTTCGCGGTCGAGCGCTTCCTGGCGCGACCGCAGGGGGGCCGGGCCTCGGGCCTCCAGTTTGCCCCAGCGGCGGAAGCGGATGCGGACGGCGTCGGGCTCGCCCGCCACGTCCTCCAGCCCCGCCTCGAAGCGGCGGCACTTCAGGTCCGGGCGCGGATCGTAGAAGCTGCAGGAGGCGTAGCACTTGGGATAGAAGCACTCCGAGCAGTGCTCGCCCCAGCGCAGCTGGCTGCGCGCCACGGTTGCAGCGCGGGTGTCGGCCAAGGCGGCGCGGATCGCCGCGGGGGGCGGCGGAACCTGCGCGCGGCGTTCTCCTGCGACCGTCTCCCTCATATCGCCTACCTAGCCCGGGAGCGTTACGAAAGCGTGTGACGACAGCGGCGCCACGACGCGTCAGCGGCGCTTCGCCTTGGGCGCGGCGAGCCAGTGCGCGGCGTGCAGCGCGGACGTCAAGGTCGCCTCGTCCACCTGCTCCAGGTCGCAACGGGTCGCGCCCATGCAGCCCCAGCCGCCTGGAACCGGTGAAAAGGCGTGCGGCGCCTGCTCGCGGTAAAAGTCGCGCAGGTCCGGATCGAACATGAGGTTCAGGTCGCGTGCGCTCGCATCCAAAGTGGCGAACATCTTGCGCGGCGTTCTGAACGCGAGCCTGTGGAAGTGCGGCGCTTCGCTCGCGCCCGGCAGCGTCAGCGCCAGGTCCCGAGCGCGCGCCGGATCCACCATGCGCCTTTCCTCTCAGCAGGTCCGGCGCACAGCGCCAGGGCAGCCATCGACGTTCAGGTCGCGATCCAGATCACGTGCCGCGCCCCGCCGCCGCCGTGCGAGCGGGCGCGCACCTGCGTCACCTCGAAGGACGCCTTGCGCAGCCTGGCGACGAACGCCTCGTCGGGGCCCGCCGACCAGACGGCGAGCAGGCCGCCAGGACGAAGCGCCCTGCGCGAAGCCGTGAGCCCCTCCAGCCCGTAAAGCCACGCGTTGTCGCTGCGCACCAGTCCGTCGGGCCCATTGTCGACGTCGAGCAGTATGGCGTCATAGGTGTCGCCGGCGTTGATCAGCTCGGCCACGTCCGCCTCTTGGACGCGGACCCTGGGGTCGTCCAGGGCGCCGTCGAACACGCCCGCCAGCGGCCCTTGCGCCCAGCCCACGACGGCGGCCGCGATCTCCGCCACCACGACCTCCGCGTCAGGTCCGAGAGCCGTCAGCGCCGCGCGCAGGGTGAAGCCCATGCCGAGCCCGCCGATCAGCAGGCGCGGCGAGCGCCGGTGGCCCAGCCGCTCGCACGCCAGGCTCGCCAGCGCCGCCTCGGAACCGCCGCGGCGGCTGTTCATCAGCTCGCC
>CAXTUT010000292.1:0-3049 GCA_964247465.1 uncultured Caulobacteraceae bacterium
GCTGGCCCTGAGCGGCGCCAGCGCGCCCGCGCCGCTCAGGGCCAGCGGGTGCAGGACGACGGCGGCGACGGAGCGGTGCGGGTGCGCGAAGCCGAGCGCCGCGAGCGTGGCCAGGGCCAGCATCTCCACCGCCAGGAAGACGCCGGTAACCCCCGCGCCCACGCGGATGTTCAGCACCGCCACGCCCGTGACCACCACCACCAGGACCGCAGCCGTGGGGACCGCCGGCAGACCGGGCAGCACCGCCTGCAGATAGCTCGCCACGCCTAGCCCTGAAAGCGACTGCGCCACGCTGAAGCCCAGCAGGTTGACGCCGAGCGCCGCGACACCCCAGGACGGTCCAAGCGCGTGGCCGAGGATGGCGTACTCGCCCCCCGTCTGCGGATAGGCCGAGGCCAGCTCGCCGTACACCGCCGCCATCGCCAGCCCTAAGAGGGCCGCGGCGGCGAAGCAGGCGAACACGGCCGTGCCCGCCTCCCGGATCACGTCGGAGCCGACGATGAACACGCCGATCCCCGGCGACAGGCAGGACAGGGTGATCAGCAGCGCGCCGAAGCCGTGCATGCTCGGCCTCAATCGACCCGCCTCACCCTCAGCCTCGACCTGGCTGGCTTGGAGCGGCTGGCCCACGGCGGGGGCGACGGCGGGCGTCGACATGGGACTGCGGCTCCGCCGAACGGAGCTTGAGCTTCAACCGCGGCCCGCGCCCATGCAAGCCTGACCGCGTGTAAGCGGTCGCCCGCGAGGTCGCCGCCTAAAGCGGCGGCGCCCGCTTCAGGCGTTGATCAGGTTGCGCTCGTGGGCGGCGGCGTTCATCGCCTTCTGCAGCTTCTCGAAGCCGCGCACCTCGATCTGGCGCACGCGCTCGCGCGAGACGCCATACTGGCCCGCCAGCTCCTCCAGCGTCGTCGGATTGTCCTTCAGCCGGCGCTCGGTGAGGATGTGTCGCTCCCGATCGGTGAGCTCCTGCATCGCCTCTTCAAGCAGGCCCATGCGCAGGTCGCGCTCCTCCGCCTCGGCCACCACGTGCTCGGCGCTCTCGCTGGTGGTGTCCACCAGCCAGTCCTGCCACTCGCTCTCGCTGTCCGCGCGAAGCGGCGAGTTCAGCGAGCTGTCCGGCCCGGACAGGCGACGGTTCATGGAGATGACGTCATCGTTGGTCACGCCGAGCTTGGTGGCGATCGACGCCACGTGCTCGGGGTGCAAGTCGCCCTCCTCCAGGGCGCTGATCTCCGACTTGGCCTTGCGCAGGTTGAAGAACAGCTTCTTCTGCGCCGCGGTTGTGCCGATCTTCACCAGGCTCCAGGACCGCAGGATGTATTCCTGGATCGAAGCCCTGATCCACCACATGGCGTAAGTGGCGAGGCGAAAGCCCTTGTCCGGCTCGAACTTCTTCACCGCCTGCATCAGGCCGACGTTGCCCTCGGAGATCACCTCCCCGATCGGCAGGCCATAGCCGCGGTAGCCCATGGCGATCTTGGCCACCAGGCGCAGGTGGGAGGTCACGAGCCGGTGCGCCGCCGCGGAGTCCTCATGCTCCCGCCAAGCCTTGGCGAGCATGAACTCCTCGTCCTTGGTCAGCATCGGGAACTTGCGGATCTCGGTGAGGTAGCGGGAGAGCCCGCCTTCCGGCGAGATCATCGCCAGGGCGTTGGTGGCCATGAAGACTTGTATCCCCTCGACGGAAAGCCATATCCGGGGCGTCGCTCGGCCTTATCAGGGGTCGTGGGAGCGCGGCGTCTCGTCTGTGTGCAACTGCGAGATATAGCCGAAAGTTGCGGCCCGTTTAAGGCCCGCGACCGTCATTCTCCTAAAACCCGACCGCCAAGCTCGGATTTGCTGAGCCTTTACAAAGCTGCTCACAGCTGCGTGAGCCGCGCTTCCAGGGTTTGCATGTCTTGCGGCGGCGCGGTCTCGAAGCGCAGCGCCTCGCCCGTAAGCGGGTGGACGAATCCCAGCACCGCCGCGTGCAGGGCCTGACGCGTCAGGCCGCTCGCGGCCATCGCCTCACGCACAGGCGCGGCGGCGACGCCTTGCCCATAGGTCGGATCGCCGAGGCAGGGCGCGCCTTTGTGGGCGAGGTGGACGCGCAGTTGGTGCGTGCGCCCGGTCTCAAGCCGGCAGAGCACGCGTGAGGCCAGCGGCTTGGCGGCGGGACCAAAGCTCTGCTGCACCGCATAGTGAGTGATGGCCTCGCGGCCGCCGGCCCGCAGCACCGCCATCTTTTTGCGGTCGTGCGGCGAGCGGCCGAGCCGGGTGGTGATAGTTGCGCGCGGTGGATCGGGCGCGCCGCGGGTCAGGGCGAGATAGGCGCGCTCGATGTCATGGGCGGCGAACAGGGCGGCCAGACCTTGGTGCGCCCGGTCCGACTTGGCGGCGACCATGACGCCGGAGGTGTCCTTGTCCAGCCGATGCACGATCCCCGGTCGCAGCACCCCACCGATCCCCGACAGCGAGCCCGCGCAATGGTGCAGCAGCGCATTGACCAGCGTGCCGTCCAGCGTGCCGGGCGCCGGATGGGCCGCCATGCCCGCAGGCTTGTCGACGACGATCAGGTCCGCGTCCTCGTAGAGGATCGGGAGCGCCAGGTCCTGCGGCTGCGGCTCAGCGGCTTCCGGCGGCGGGATCAGCAGGGTGTAGGCGCCCGCGAGCGCCTTGGCGGAAGCGTCGGTGAGCACCCGGCTGTCCAGGCTTAAACCGCCGCCGGCGATCAGAGCCTGAAGCCGGGCGCGGGAGAGATCGGGGATGGCGGCCGCAAGCGCCTTGTCCAGCCGCTCGCCCGTAGCGTCCACGCGCAAGACGACGGTGCGCGCCTCTCCGCCTGCATACTCGTCAGGAAAGTCGGTCACCGCCTTCGCCATTGATCGGGGGAGGGCGCGGAAGGGGGTGCGGACGCGGAATGAGAGTGGGTAAAATTACGCGCTCCACATTCGGCCTCATCCTGAGCCTGTCGAAGGACGAGGCGGCTGCACGCCCGGAGGACGCCTCGTCCTTCGACAGGCTCAGGATGAGGCGAATGCAGGCGTTTACATCCAGGCCGGTCACGCTC
>CAXTUT010000293.1:0-3033 GCA_964247465.1 uncultured Caulobacteraceae bacterium
CCCGCCACGCCTCCCGCTCGCCCGCGCGACGCGACAGCTCGGCCCACAGCGATGCGGCGCGGCCGGCGCCATCAGGGCCTCGGGCGAGCGCGTACAGGCTATCCTCGTCCACGTCGCAGAGCGGGCTGCGCAGCACCGCCGCCAGGCTCAGATCGTCGTGGGGAAACAGCGCGACGCGGGTGAGCGCCAGCAAATCCTCGAAGACGGGATGCTGCGACAGCGCCAGCCGGTCTGCGCCGGCCACGGGCACACCCCTGTGCTTGCAGGCGCGAAGCAGCTCGGTGAACAGGGCCTTGCGCTTCCGCACCAGGATCAGCACGTCGCCATACTCGGCCGCACGATGGCGTTTCCTATCCTTGTCGTGCACCGCCTCGCCGCAGCTCACGATGCGCGCGATCTCCGCGGCGATGCGCTCCGCCAGGCGGCGGTAGGCGCTGCTGCGGCCATCGGCGTCCAGCGGCTCGTCCCAGGCGCGGCGCTCCTCGCTGGGCGCCTCGCGCTCCAGATCCCACAAATCGATTGTCCCGCTGTCCTCCGCGCGGTTGGCGATGTGGCGGACCAGGTCGGCGGCGGCGGACTTCCCCGGGGCGCGGGGCTGCAGCGCGGCGCGCGTGGCCGGCGGCTCGAACACCGCGTCCACGAAGCCCAGCACCTGCGGTGTGGATCGCCACGAGGCCAGAAGCGGCACGCGCGCGAACGCATGGCCGGCGTCACGCGCCGACGCCTCGTAGCGCTGGGCCTCGCGCGCCAGCCGCTCGGGCGCTGCACCCTGGAACGAGTAGATCGACTGCTTCTCGTCGCCGACGATGAACACCGTGCGCGTCAGGCGCCCCGGCACGCCGTCGCCCGAGAAGAACTCACCCGTCAGGGCGCGCAGGATGTCCCACTGCTCGGGCGCTGTGTCCTGCGCCTCGTCCAATAGGATGTGGTCGATCCCGCCATCCAGCTTGTAGAGCACCCAGGCCGCGTCCTCGCGCGCGTTCACCAGGCCTTGCGCCTTGGCCACCAGATCGGTGAAGTCGAGCAGGCCGCGCTCGGCCTTGGCCTTGGCGAAGGCGTCCACGTAGACCGCCGCCAACGTCAGCGCATGGACGCTGGCCTGGGCGATCCGCGCGGCCTTCACGGTCGCAGCCACGTCCAGCAGGCGATCACGCTCGACCATCAGCGCCGCCTGGAGGGCGGGCTCCCGCTTCAGGGCGACGGCGGTCTCCACCCATTTCGCGGCCGATCCGTCCTTGGTGCAGAAGACGGCCAAGGCGTCGGCGAACCGGGCGCCTCCGCCTGAAGCCGCCTCGGCCACGGCGGCCATCTGGCTGGCGCAGGTCTGGTCGCGCGGGCCGCTTATGGATAGCGCCCGTGCACCGGCGCGCCAAAGCTCCACGTCCATCGCAGGCGCCTGAAGAGCCGCAGCCTCCAAGGCTTCAGGCGCGACGAATTGGTCAAAGCCGCAAGTCCGCGCCGACGCCGCCTCAAGTCCGCCCAGGCCGCCGATGCGCTCCAGATACCGGGTGATCGCCTCGCGGCGCGCCTGAAAGGCCTCGAACATCGCCTCAAAGCTCTGGAAGTCGAGGGTGGAAGCCATGGCGGCGTAGGCGTCGGCCACCTGCGCCTGGCCCGCCATCGACAGCCGGGCCAGCGCGTCGCGGGCGTCGGCGGCCACTTCGGCGGAAGCGGCGTCGTCCATCACCGTGAACCCCGGCGAGACTCCCGCCTCCAGCGGGAAGCGCCGCAACAGCTTCTCGCAAAAGGCGTGCAGGGTCTCGATCTTCAGCCCGCCCGGCGCTTCCAACGCGTGGGCGAACAGGGTGCGGGCGCGCGACAGATCGCGGGCGTCTTCGCCGATGCCCGACAGCTCGGCCCGCAGCGCCTCGTCATCCAGCATCGACCAGCGGCCGAGCTGCTGGAACAGGCGGCGCTGCATCTCGGCGGCGGCGGCCTTGGTGTAGGTGACGCACAGGATCGCTTCCGGCCGCGCGCGGCGCAGCAGCAGTCGCGCCACACGGTCCACAAGGGTCTTCGTCTTCCCCGACCCGGCGTTGGCGCTGACGAAGGCGGAGCGCTCTGGATCGGCGGCGAGAATTTGGGAGTCCAGGCTCAATCCTCCTCGCCTTCGTCGGCGGCGGACCACTCGCGCACACGGGCGAGGTGGTCGGTGTCGCTCGGATGCTCCACAACGAAGCGCGGCGCCACGCGTGAGCGGTAGGGCTGGTCCGGACTGCGATAGCGGGCCAGCAGCGCCTCCAGGCCCGCGAGCGCGGCATCGGCCATGGCGGCGCTGACCTCGGCGCTGGCGCGAACCTCTTCCGCCCCTGCCGGGTCGCGACCGCTGACCCTCAGATAAACGAGATTACCGGGCTTGCGGGGACCAAGCACGGGGAAGCCGCCTCGCATCATCAGTGCAGCCGTGAGGGTGAGCTGGGGAGAGAAATCGCTCTCGATCTCCTTGCGGGTCGGCACGCGCCCCGTCTTGAAATCGAGCACGTGAACCGCGCCTGCCTCAGTCAGCTCAAGCCGGTCGGCGCGGCAGGTCAGGGTCGCCTCCCCCAGCGTCAGCTCGCCGCGCTGCTCCACCAGCACGTCGGCCAGGCCCCGGCGCCGAACGGCTTCCAGGCGCGCCACCCAGTCTCCCGCGCGCACGGCAAGCACCGCTTCGCGGGCGAGCAAGGCGTCCGGCGCGGACTCCGCCCGCAGCGCCGCCATGTAGAAGTCGGCGAAGCGAGCCCCTGCGAGCTGGGGATCGAGCGTCGGCCAAGCCGCGGCGAAATCCTCGAAGGCCCGGTGGATGGCCGAGCCGCGCGCCCGCGCCTCGATGCGCTCGTCCGGCCGGGCCAGCCGCTCGAGCCGCAGCACCTTGCGCGCATAGAGGGCGTAGGGGTCGCGGACCAGCTTCTCGATCTCGGTCACGGAGAAAGCCGTGGGACGGGCGGCGACGGGCGGTCGCGGCGCAGGACGCGGCGCGGGGCGAAGGCTTGCCGGCGGGTCGGGCAAGAGCCCATCCAGGCCGCGCGCCCACCCGACCGCGTCGTCGCGTCC
>CAXTUT010000294.1:0-3011 GCA_964247465.1 uncultured Caulobacteraceae bacterium
TTAGCCCCGCCGCCCTCCCGGCCGCCGGCCGGTTTGCGCGGGAAGGGTTGGAGGCTCTCGCGGGACCCTACGCCGCCCCCTTCGCCTCGAAGATCGAGGCGAACCCGTCCGCCCGCAGCCGCCGCGCCAGGTCACGCTTCAGCCGGCGCACCAGGCCCGGGCCGTTGTAGACCAGGGCGGTGTAGAGCTGCACCGCGCAGGCGCCGGCGCGGACCTTGGCGTAGACGTCCTCGGCGCAGGCGATCCCCCCCGCCCCGATCAGGGCGAGGTTGGCGTTGGCGTTGGCGTCATGGAAGCGGCGCAGCGTGCGGGTGCTGAGCGTCATCAGCGGCGCCCCGGACAAGCCGCCAATCTCAGCCCGCTGGCGCGAGCGCAGCACGTCGGGCCGGTCGACCGTGGTGTTCGAGACGATGACTCCGTTCAGCCCATAGCTGGCCGCGACGCTGACGATGTCGCTGACCTCCTGGTCCTTCAGGTCGGGGGCGACCTTGAGCAGCACGGGATAGTCGCCGTCATGGTTCAGCGTCTCTCGCACCTCCCTCAGCCGTCCCGCGAGTTCCTCCAGGGCGGCGCGGGCCTGCAGGTTACGCAGGCCCGGCGTGTTGGGAGAGGAGACGTTGATGGTGAAGTAGTCACACCACCCCCAAAGCCGCTTAAGCCCCGTGACATAGTCGGTGATCCGGTCGGGGGAGTCCTTGTTCGCGCCCAGGTTCGCACCGACCACACCCTGGCGCTGGACCTCCAGCCGCTTGGCGAAGGGCTCCAGTCCGTCGTTGTTGAAGCCCATGCGATTGATGACCGCGCGATCTCGCCTCAGGCGGAACAGGCGGGGTTCGGGGTTGCCGGTCTGGCGAACGGGTGTGACCGTGCCGCACTCCACAAAGCCGAAACCCGCCGCCAGCATCGGGTTGAACACCTGGGCGTCCTTGTCATAGCCCGCCGCCAGGCCGATGCAGTTGGACAGGTCCATGCCGCACAGCCGCACCGACAGCGCCGGGTCGCCAAGCCCCCTCTCACGCGGGCCCAGACCCGCCTGAAGCGCTGTCAGCGACAGCTTATGGGCCGTCTCGGGCTCGAACAGGCTCAAGGTGCGGGCGGCGAGATCGTGCAGTATGGTCACGGCGCGAGCCCCCCCGGATCGGGCCAGCCCTGCGCGTTCACCTCCAGCGGCCGGGCGGATACGACCTCGGCGGTGTGGAGGGGGCCGTAGAGGTGAGGAAAGAGCTGACCGCCGCGTGACGGCTCCCACTTCAGCCGCTCGCCCAGCGCCTCGGCGCGTAGCTGGAGCAGGACCAGTCCGTTCTGACCGGCGAAGTGCAGTCGCGCGGTTTCGATCACCTGCTCCGCGGTCGAGAGGTGGATGTAGCCGTCGCCGAGGTCGACAGCGGAGCCTTCAAAGCGACCGGCGTCCTGGGCGGCGATCCACTCGCTCCGCGGCAGGATCTTGTAGACGTGGTTCATGCGATCGCAGGGCGGAACACGCCCAGGCACGCGGTGCGGCCGTGGGTGAATTCAAAGGCCGCCGCGGTTGCGGTGGGGAAGCCCCGTTCGAGTGCGGAACGCTCCTCCACGCCCACGGCCACGCAGGTCTGCGCCAGGGCCAGTGCCAGGGCGCCCACCCCGGGGTTATGGGCGACCACCAGGACCGTGTCCCCTTCCGCCCGTTCCGCGGCGCTGCGCAGCACCTCCGCCGGCGCGTCATAGAGTTCGGGCGTGACCTGCAGGTCGACGTCGGGCAGGCTCGGAACCAGGGCCGCAAAGGTCTCGCGCGCGCGGACCGCCGGCGACACCAACGCCAGGTCGGGGATCAGGCCGGCGGCCGCAAGGGCGTGGCCGACCAGGGTGGCGGCCTTGCGGCCGTCCTCGGTGAGGGCGCGGTCCATGTCCTCGCCGCTGGCCGCCCGGCCTTGCGTCGTGGCGTGCCGCAGCAGGATCAGACGTTTCATGATCGCTACATGCCCGGCTTCGCCCCGACACGCCAGGGGACCGCCGAGACGCGGCGCCGCAGGGCTAGCTGGCGGCCTGAAGCGCCGGCGGTTCGCGAAGGGCCTGCACCAGGGCGCGGAAGGCGTCGCCGCGCACCTCGAAGTCGGGGTACTGGTCGAAGGAGGCGCAGGCCGGCGACAGCAGAACCACCGCGTCGCGCCCGCTGGCCGCGGCGTCCCGCCAGGCGTGCTCGACGGCCCGGTCGAGCGTGCCACAGATCTCCACGGGCGCGGCGCCGTCCAGGGTGCGGGCGAAGTCGTCGGCGGCCTCGCCGATCAGGTAGGCTTTCTCGATCCGGTCGTAGAGGTCGGCCAGCGGCGCGATGCCGCCGGCCTTCTCCCGGCCGCCGGCGATCCAGTAGAACTTCGGGATGGCGCACATGGCCTGGCGGGCGGCGTCGGCGTTGGTGGCCTTGCTGTCGTTGACGAAGCGCACCCGGCCGATCGGGCCCACGTCCTCCATCCGGTGCGCCAGACCGGGGAAGCTCATCAGCGCGTCCGCGGCGTCGCCGGGCGAGACGCCGAGCGCGAGCGCTGCAGCGTAGGCCGCCGCCGCGTTCTGCCAGTTGTGGCGCCCTGGCAGGCCCGGCGCGCGGCTGAGGTCGCAGACCTCCACCGTCCGCTCGCCGGTAGCGTCGTAGAGCAGCCCCTGCAGGGCGTAGTAGCCGCGGCCCATGGCCCGGCCGGCGGAAATGGGGCGGATGGTGCGCCGGTTCAGCGCCAGCAGCTCGGTGCAGAGGTTCTGGCCGACGGCGTCGTCTACGCCCACGATGGCCGTGTCGCCCTTGCCCTGGTTCAGGAACACCCGCCGCTTGGCGGCGAGATAGCCTTCCATGCCGCCGTGGCGGTCCAGGTGGTCGGGGGAGACGTTCAGCAGCACCGCCGCGTCGGCCTTGAGGCTGGAGGTGAGGTCGAGCTGGTAGGAGGACAGCTCCAGCACGTAGACCGCGCCGCCGTGCATGCCCTCCAGGCCCAGCACGCCCGCGCCGATGTTGCCGCCGATCAGGGCGTCCTTGCCCGCCGCGT
>CAXTUT010000295.1:0-3006 GCA_964247465.1 uncultured Caulobacteraceae bacterium
GGTCGATACCCTGGACCAGCTGCGCGAGGCCCTGGCCGTCGGCGTGGAGGCGGTGCTGCTCGACAACATGGGGCCGGACCTACTGCGCGAGGCGGTGGCGAGCGTCGCAGGCCGCGCGGTGACCGAAGCGTCGGGCCGCATCACCCTGCAGACCGCCGCAGCGATCGCGGAGACCGGCGTGGACCTGATCTCCGCCGGCTGGCTCACCCACAGCGCGCGCGTGCTGGACATCGGGCTGGACCACCGCGGATAATCGGGCCGGTTATCGGCCGCTTGCCCTGACCCGGGTGTCGACTTCACGCCGACGGCGTTGAGCCTGAGGCCGAAGACCTGATCCGCCTTCGCCGTAGGCCGCCTTCAGCGCCGCATTGCAAAAGCTGGGGCGCTCGCCTAGCTTCCGCGCCTTGCAGACCGGCCGAGGGCGCTTGACCCGGCCGCCCTTTCCGTTTCCGGAGCTTAGATGTTCGCTACCCCGGCCTTCGCCCAAGCCGCCGGCGCCGCTCCGGCCAGCGGCCCGCAGGAAATGCTGCTGCAATTCGCTCCGCTGCTGTTCATCATGGTGATCGGCTACTTCCTGCTGATCCGCCCCCAGCAGAAGCGGGCCAAGGACCAGCGCGCCCTGATCGCGGGCATCAAGCGTGGCGACACGGTGGTGCTGAACAGCGGCGTGGTCGGCAAGGTCAGCCGCGTGGAGGACGCCGAGGCGCACGTGGAGATCGCCACGGGCGTCGTGGTGAAGGTGGTCAAGACCATGATCTCCGACGTGCGCACCCGCGGCGAGCCCGCCCCCGCCAACGACGCCAAGGCCAAGGGCTGAGCGGTCAGGCTTGATGAACATTGACGGCTGCAAGGCTCTGCGTCCTTCGAGACGCCCCTGCGGGGCTCCTCAGGATGACGAAGCTTTTGTTTTCAAGATCTTCGTCATGCTGAGGAGGGCTCCGCAGGAGTCCGTCTCGAAGCACGCACGGCCGCTCGCCGCATGATCCAGCTCCGCACCTGGAAGATCGTGCTGGTGGCGCTGGCCGCGGTGTTCGGCGTGGTGTTCACCCTGCCGAACCTGCTGCCGGCGAGCCTCACCAGCTCTCTGCCGCCGCCGTTCGGCCAGCGGCTGAACCTGGGGCTCGACCTGCAGGGCGGCTCCTATCTGCAGCTGCAGGTCGACCAGGCGTCGCTGCGCGCCGAGCAGCTCGCCAACCTGACCGAGGACGCGCGCCGCACCCTGAACGACGGCCATATCGGCTTCACCGGGCTCGGCGTCGCCAACGGCCAGGTGCAGGCGCGCATCGACGCCGCCGCCCAGGTGAACGCCGCCGCCGACCTGCTGCGCAACAAGCTGTCCCAGCAGACCGGTCAGAACGGCGCGCGCGACCTGGCGGTGAACGCCGGGGCCAACCAGACCCTCACGCTCGGCTATTCCGAAGCGACGTGGCGCCAGCTCACCGTCTCGGCGGTGACCCAGTCCATCGAGGTGGTGCGCCGCCGGATCGACGCGCTCGGCACCCGCGAGCCGACCATCATCCGCCAGGGGACCGACCGCATCGTGGTCGAGGCGCCCGGCGAGAGCAATCCGGAGCGGCTGAAACAGGTCATCGGCCAGACCGCCAAGCTCACCTTCCAGATGGTCGACGACGGGGCGACGACGCCGATCAACCCGGCTCTCGTGCCGCCCGATGACGAACTTCTGCCGAGCGAGACGCCCAGCGAGCCGCAGGGCGTGCTGGTCCGCCGCCGGGTGCTGATCACCGGCGACATGCTGACCGATGCGCGTCAGGGCTTCGACCCCCAGACCGGCGAGGCGGTGGTGAACTTCCGCTTCAACGGCGCCGGCGCCCAGCGCTTCGGCGACGTCAGCGCGGCCAACGTCGGCAAGCGCTTCGCCATCGTGCTCGACGACCGCGTCATCACCGATCCGGTGATCCGCGGCGCCATCTATGGCGGCAACGGTCAGATCAGCGGCAGCTTCACGCCCGACAGCGCCGCCAACCTCGCCCTGCTGCTCCGCTCCGGCGCCCTGCCGGCCAAGCTGAACTTCGTCGAGCAGCGCACGGTGGGCGCCGAGCTTGGGGCCGACGCGGTGCGCGCGGGCGCGATCTCGCTCGGCATCGGGGCTGTGGCCATCTTCGTCTTCATCATCGGCGCCTACGGCCTGTTCGGCGTGTTCGCCGCGGTGGCGCTGTTGGTCAACGTGCTGATGATCTTCGGGGCCATGAGCCTGACCCAGGCGACGCTGACCTTCCCGGGCATCGCCGGCCTGATCCTGACGCTTGCGGTGGCGGTGGACGCCAACGTGCTGATCTACGAGCGCATGCGGGACGAGGCGCACGCCGGGCGCACGCCCCTGATGGCCGCAGACCAGGGCTTCCGCCGCGCGCTGGTCTCGATCATGGACGCCAACGTCACCACCCTGATCGCGGCGCTGATCATGTTCCAGTTCGGGTCCGGCGCGGTGCGCGGCTTCGCCTGGACGCTGTTCGTCGGCGTGCTCACCTCGGTGTTCACCGCCGTGCTCATCACCCAGGTGCTGATCGGCTGGTGGTTCCGCGCCGCCAAGCCCAAAGCCCTGCCAATCGCGTAACGATGCTCATGACCTGCGTCCTCTCATCCGGCCTCATCCTGAGCCCGTCGAAGGACGAGGCCGCGGCGCGCCCGGTGGACGCCTCGTCCTTCGACAGGCTCAGGATGAGGCGACTGCGAACGGTCCGCCTGGGCGGGAACGGAGTTTAATCCATGCGCTGGCCGCTGATCCGCTTCCTGCCCCGCCAGACCCACTTCAAATTCGTGAAGTGGGCGCCGTTCGCCGCGGGCCTGTCGGGGCTGGCGGTGCTGGCGTCGGTGATCTGCCTGCTGACGCTGGGGCTGAACCTCGGCATCGACTTCAAGGGCGGCATCCTGATCGAGGCGACGACGCCCGGCCCGGCGCCGCTGGCGGGCCTGCGCCCCAGCCAGCCCCCCCACCGCGCCCACCCTCCCCACGTGCAGGGCGTACGCCCGCCCCACACCGCCAAG
>CAXTUT010000296.1:0-3005 GCA_964247465.1 uncultured Caulobacteraceae bacterium
GGATGATAGTTGCCGGTGCCGAAGTGGCAGTAGGTGGTCAGCCCCTCGCCCTCGCGTCGGACCACGATGCTGATCTTGGCGTGGGTCTTGTATTCGATGAAGCCGAAGACGACGTGGACGCCGGCTCGTTCCAGGTCGCGCGCCCACTTCAGGTTGGCGGCCTCGTCGAAGCGGGCCTTGATCTCCACCAGCGCGGTGACGTTCTTGCCCCGGTCCGCCGCCTCGATCAGCGCCGCGACGATGGGGCTGTCCGAAGAGGTGCGGTAGAGCGTCTGCTTGATCGCCAGCACGTTGGGGTCAGCCGCCGCCTGGCGCAGGAACTGCACCACCACGTCGAAGCTCTCGTACGGATGGTGGACCAGGATGTCCTTTTCGGTGATCGCCGCGAAGCAGTCGCCGCCGTGCTCCAGCACCCGCTCTGGGAAGCGCGGCTCATAGGGGGTGAACTTCAGGTCCGCCCGGCCGGCGGGGATCAGCTCCGAGAGCTGGGAGAGGCCCAGCAGCCCTTGGGTGACGACCACCTCCTCGGGGTGACAGTGCAGGTTGCGCAGGATCAGGTCCTGAAGTTCCTGCGGCATGGCCGCTTCCAGCGCGATGCGCACCACCGAGCCCCGGCGGCGCTGGCGCAGCAGGGCCTCGAACTCGCGCACCAGGTCCTCAGCCTCCTCCTCCAGTTCCACGTCGCTGTCGCGGATGATCTGGAACACGCCCTGCGCCTGCACCTCGCAGTCGGGGAACAGCCGGTCGAGGAACAGCGCGACCAGCGTCTCCACCGCGATGTAGCGCCGATCGGCGCGGGCCGCCTTGCGAGCCTCGCCGGGCCGCAGCTGCCAGAAGCGGCGCATGCCGTTGGGCATGGGCACCAGCGCGAAGAAGGACTTGCCGTCGCTCGCCCGCTTCAGCTTCAGCGCCAGGGCGAAGGCCAGGTTGGCCAGGAACGGAAAGGGATGCGCAGGGTCGACGGCCAGGGGCGTGAGCACCGGAAACAGCTGGCTGGAGAACACCGGCTCCAGGGTTTCGCGATCGGCCGCCGTCACGCCGCCGAGCTCGACCACGTGCAGCTTCTCGCGCGCCAGCTCGCCGCGGAGCGTCTTCCAGATGCGTCCCTGGGCGCCCATCAGCTCGGTGGCGGCCGCACTGACGCGGGTTAGCTGCTCGGCGGGACTGAGACCATCCTGGCTGACCACCCGCACGCCTTCGCGCACCTGCCCCTTCAGGCCGGCTATGCGCACCATGTAGAACTCGTCCAGGTTGCTGGCCGAAATGGACAGGAAGCGGAGCCGCTCCAGGATAGGGTGGCGGCGGTTTTCGCTCTCCTCCAGCACCCGCTCGTTGAACCGCAGCCAGGAAAGTTCGCGGTTGAAGAAGCGATCGGTGGAGTTCAGCAGAGCCACGTCCAGCTTGGGCTCAGCCGAAGCGGGCGCGGGCGGGGCGGGCGCCGCTTCCGGCTCCAGGTGGATGATTTCGCTCATGAGGTGACCATGTTCGCCGCTTGGCGCGACCCTTTCGTGACCTGTCTGCACGCCCGCGCCAGGCATCCCGTCAAGGCGGCGCATCGGTCTCGGCGGCGTCTTCGCCGAGCACCAACCGCGCCAAGCTCCTCGAAACGCCGCGCCTCATGTCATAGGCTGCCTCATCGAGCCGCGCGACGACATCGGATGCGCTCTGGGCGGAACGCTCGATGCGGCGGACGAGATAGGCGAGAAGCTCCTCGCTCGGTCGGATATTCCGCTCCCTGAAGAACTTGTCGAGCATGGAGCCCAGCACCGCGTCGTCCGGTTCCTGCAGCTGCGCCACGGGCAAGGCGTTCAGCCGGGAGCGCAGGTCGGGCAACTGCGCCGGCCATTGGCTGGGCGCCAGACGCGAGGTCAACAGCAAGCCGCCGCCCGGCTGAGCGGCGAGGTTGACGAGATGGAAGAGCGTCTCCTCACCCAGACGCGCGTTGGGGTCCTCCACCAGGATGGGACCCGACATCTCGTGCAGGTTCGAGCCCTCCGGCGGCAGGGTGAAGGCGCCCACCCGTTTGGCCCAGATGGCGGCGAGGTGGGTCTTGCCCGATCCCGGCGGTCCGACCAGCGCCAGCGCGCCTCCGCGCCAGTCGGGCCAGGAATCGAGCGTGGCGGCCGCCAGAGTATTGGAGTCGGAGACGACGAAGGCTGCGCGCGCGTGATCCGGTTCACGCGCCAAGCCTAGCCGCAACTGGGCCGACACGCTCGAATTCCGAAGCCGGTCATGACTTACAGGCTAACAGACGTCGCAAGGCGCGTCATCCTGTGACGCGCCGCGCCTTGACATCCAAAGGGCTGCGTGGCCCTTGCCCGCCTTCGTTCCCGTCAAGGACCTCGGCCGTGCGGCCACCCCTGCGGGCCGCTGGAAGCCCTGCGCCATGCACGCCTATCGTTCCGACACCTGCGGCGCGCTCCGCGCCGGCGACGTGGGGCGCGCCGTGCGCCTGTCCGGCTGGGTGCACAGGAAGCGCGACCATGGTGGGCTGATGTTTATCGACCTGCGCGACCACTACGGCGTCACCCAACTGGTGCTGTCGCCCACCACGCCGGGCTTCGCGCTCGCCGAACGTACCCGCGCCGAGAGCGTGATCAGGATCGACGGCGAGGTCGTGGCCCGCACGCCTGAGACCACGAACCCCAACCTGCCCACAGGCGACATCGAGATCAGGGTCGCCGCGTTCGAGGTGCTGTCCGAGGCCGCGGAGTTGCCGGTGCCGGTGTTCGGCGAACCCGACTATCCTGAGGAGCTGCGGCTGAAGTACCGCTACCTCGACCTGCGGCGCGACGGGCTGCACAGGAACATCGTGCTCCGCAGCCAGGTGATCGCCAGCCTGCGGCGGCGCATGACCGAGCAGGGCTTCACCGAGTTCCAGACGCCCATCCTGACCGCGTCCTCGCCCGAAGGCGCGCGCGACTATCTGGTGCCGTCGCGGCTCTATCCCGGCCAGTTCTACGCCCTGCCCCAGGCGCCCCAGCAGTTCAAGCAGCTGCTGATGG
>CAXTUT010000297.1:0-3005 GCA_964247465.1 uncultured Caulobacteraceae bacterium
CTGCCCGCTCGCCGACAACGTGTCGGCCAAGGCGCCCAGCGCCGCCGAGGGGGCGACGGAGGTGGCCAGAAGCTGGTCGAAGCTGCCGGCCTGGAGCCGCGCGCGCGTCTGCAGCGCGGGGAGATACTGCAGCAGGTCCACCTGAGCGGACGCCAGCGCCTGGTAGCTGGCCGCGGAGAGCGCGACCTGACCGCCCGTCATGGCGGACAGCAGCGCGTTGGCCACGCCGCCGTTCAGCGAGGCCAGGCCCGAGCCGATGGAGAAGGCGGCGTACTGGGCGTGCGCGGCGACGGCGGTCCGCGTCAGCTCCAGGCTGGTACGGCCGGTGATCAGCCCGGCGAAGTAGAGCGGCGCCGACGCGCGCAGGCTCACCTGGACGGCGTTGGGGTTGACGGCGGAGGCGGCGAAGCGCCGGGCGGGCGGCACTGCGGCGTCGGCCGTATAGACGCCGGTGACGGCCTGCACGGCGATGCCCCCGGGCCAGGGGTTCAGGGCGGCGGTCGCCGACGCGGTCTCGGCCGGCGTCGCGGTCGCGGTGGGGTCCAGCCCCTGTACGGCGGTCATGGCTGCAAGGTCCGCCACGCCCTGCAGCTGGCGGCCCTTCACGAACGCCTGGCCGAGATCCACCGTCACGGCCGCGCACGCCAGCAGCGCCGTCATGCACAGGCTGGACAGCACCGCCACCGCGCCGCGGCGGTCGGCGAGGGCGGCGCGCACCTCAGTAGCCTCCGACCTGCACCGACGCCGCGCGCACGATGGCTGTGGGCGGCATCGGGATGACGCCGTTCAGCGCCCAGAGCGGGCTGGCGGACGCGTCGTAGGCGATGTTGACGGTCATCACCTGCGACTGGTCGGTGTAGCCGAGCTGGACCAGCCGGGGGTCCAGGAAGCCGTAGGTCGGCAGCTCGTTGGCCAGGCTCTGGGTAGCCAGCTGTTTGCGCTCGGTGTCCGACAGGCCGGGCAGGGCGGCGCGCGCCGCGTCGTTGGCGAGTTGCTGCACCGAGTGCGCCATCAGGAAATAGCCGCCGTAGGCGACGATGCCGAGCAGCAGCAGCAGAAGCAGCGGGCTCAGGATGGCGAACTCCACCGCCGCCGTGCCGGCGCGCCCCCAGCCGAACCCGCGCGCCCGCTTCAAGACCGAAGACCAATTCCAGGTTGTGTGACGGGGCATGGTCAGGCTCCAACTGGGCTTGGATCAGGCGACTTGGGAGAGCGAGGCGGGGAGCGGCGCCTGCAGGACGATGCTGAGCGGCAGATAACCCGCGCGGCGGGGCTCGTGGTCCAGGCCGCCGCCCATGTCCTGCAGGATACGTTCGGCCGCCCATAGTCCGACGTCCTCGCCTCTGGCCGGCCCGCCGGGCGGGTCGGGTGCGCGGGAGAGCACCGCCACGCGCGTCAGGCCCGGCGAGATCGTGGTCATCACCCTGATGTGGCCGGGGCGGGCCTCGCGCGCGAGAGCCCTCAGGACGAGGTGGCGCAGCGCCAGGCGGAACCCTCGCGCGTCCAGCAGGGCGGCGCCGTCGCTGCGGGAGTCCAGGTCGCGGTGAAGCCGCAGGCCGGCTTCGCGGGCCACCGGATCCAGGGCGGTGAGCGCCTCTGCGACGAGAGCCTGCAGGCCGGCCGGCTCGATCACAGAGTCCGGCGGCGCATCGGCGTGGCGCACCACCTCCAGGGTGGAGGCGAGATAGGCCCGCAGGAGGCTGAATGAGGCCGGGTCGGTCGCTGCGTCGCCGATGCGGTCGGCGGCCGCTTTATCCCCCTCGGGGTCAGGCTGGCGATCCGTCTCTGCGGCGACCGGCGCGGGACCGACACCCAGCCACGTCCGCCATCTCTTCCGCGAAAGGCTTGGACGGCAGGGTGCGGGGGTGAGGCGAAAGACGCTTTCGACAACGTGAGCCACGACGCTTCCTCAAACGGAACGTCACAACTTTAAGGCGACTTCGTTGAGAGTTCGTATCCGCAGTATGTCTCTGGTTGTGTTCAGTGCGCCTCGTCCCAGTTCACGGCGGCGCGCGCGTCCACAGTCAGGGGGACCGACAGGGCGACGGCCGGCTCGGCCGCGCGCGACATGACCTGCGCGGCGACCTCGCAGAGCTTGGCGGCCTCGGCCTGCGGCGCCTCGAACACCAGCTCGTCGTGCACCTGCAGCAGCATGCGCGCGCTCAACCCCTCCGCCTTTAGGGCGGCGGGCATGCGGATCATGGCCCGGCGGATGATGTCGGCGGCGGCGCCCTGGATGGGAGCGTTGATGGCGGCGCGCTCGGAGAACTGGCGCATGCCCATCTGCTTGGAGCGAATGTCGGGGATGTTGATCCGACGGCCGAACAGGGTGGTGACGTAGGCGTGTTCGCGCACGAAGGCGCGGGTCTTGTCCATGTAGTCGCGGATGCCGGGGAAGCGCTCGAAGTAGGTGCGGATGTAGGCGCCGGCCTCGTCCTGCGGGATGCCCAGCTGGTTGGAGAGGCCAAAGGCGGAGATGCCGTAGACGATGCCGAAGTTGATCGCCTTGGCGCGCCTGCGCACCATGGGATCCATCCCCTCTATCGGCACGCCGAACATCTCCGACGCGGTCATGGCGTGGATGTCCTGGCCCTTGCGGAACGCCTCCTTCAGCTGGGGGATGTCGCCGATGTGGGCCAGCAGGCGCAGCTCGATCTGGGAGTAGTCGGCCGAGACCAGCACGTGGCCGGGCTCGGCGATGAAGCAGGTGCGGAGCTTGCGGCCCTCTTCGGTGCGGACGGGGATGTTCTGCAGGTTGGGGTCGGAGGAGGAGAGGCGGCCGGTGGTGGTGGACGCCAGGGCGAAGCTGGTGTGCACCCGGCCCGTGCGCGGCGATATGGCGGTGACCAGGGCGTCGGCATAGGTGCCCTTCAGCTTGGCGATCTGGCGCCAGTCCAGGATGGCGCGAGGCAGGGCGTGGCCTTGCAAAGCGAGGTCCTCCAGCACCTTGACGTCGGTGGACCAGGCGCCGGCGCCGGTCTTCTTGGCGCCGGGCAGGCCCATCT
>CAXTUT010000298.1:0-3003 GCA_964247465.1 uncultured Caulobacteraceae bacterium
GGGTGTCGGCGGTGTCGTAGGGGGGCAGCAGCTGGCCGCGGGCGGCGTAGGCGGAACCCTTCTCCAGGTGCAGGTCGGCGGCCACCAGCACGCGCTCGGCCGGCAGCCAGAGCGCGCCCGAGCAGCGCAGCGCACACTCCGTCCCGTGCAGCACGATCCACAGCGAGCCACAGGGGGTGGGGTCGGCGAGGCGGTCGCGGCGCAGCGCGTGGAGGGCGGTCACGCTTAATTAGAACCCTTCCCCCTCGATGGGGGAAGAGCAGGGATGGGGGTGAGTGCAGGACGTCGGTGGACGAGCTCGGGAGGCGCCTCCCGTGTCCAGTCCTGAACGCCCGGGGTGTTCAGCCCCATCCCTGCCCTTCCCCCATCGAGGGGGAGGGGTTCCGAAAAGACCGCATGACCGGATCAGCTGTCCAGGAAGCTCCGGAGCTTGCGGGAGCGGCTCGGGTGCTTGAGCTTGCGCAGCGCCTTGGCCTCGATCTGGCGGATGCGCTCGCGGGTGACGCTGAACTGCTGGCCGACCTCCTCGAGCGTGTGGTCGGTGTTCATGCCGATGCCGAAGCGCATGCGCAGCACGCGTTCCTCCCGCGGCGTGAGGGAGGCCAGCACGCGGGTGGTGGTCTCGCGGAGGTTCGACTGGATCGCCGCCTCGATGGGCAGGACGGCGTTCTTGTCCTCGATGAAGTCGCCGAGGTGGCTGTCCTCCTCGTCGCCGATCGGCGTCTCCAGGCTGATCGGCTCCTTGGCGATCTTCAGGACCTTGCGGACCTTCTCCAGCGGCATGACCAGCTTTTCGGCCAGTTCCTCCGGCGTCGGCTCGCGGCCGATCTCGTGCAGCATCTGGCGGGAGGTGCGCACGATCTTGTTGATCGTCTCGATCATGTGGACCGGGATGCGGATGGTGCGCGCCTGGTCGGCGATGCTGCGGGTGATGGCCTGGCGGATCCACCAGGTGGCGTAGGTGGAGAACTTGTAGCCCCTACGGTACTCGAACTTGTCCACCGCCTTCATCAACCCGATGTTGCCCTCCTGGATCAGGTCCAGGAACTGCAGGCCGCGGTTCGTGTATTTCTTGGCGATGGAGATGACGAGGCGCAGGTTGGCCTCCACCATCTCCTTCTTGGCCTGGCGGGCTTCGCGCTCGCCCTTCTGCACGGTCTGGACGATGCGGCGGTAGTCGTCGATCGGCACGCCGGTCTCGGTCGCCAGCACCGCGATCTCGCCGCGGATGTCGCCGATCTGGTCAAATTCCTTTTCGGCGAACTTGGTCCAGCGTACGCCGAGCGCCTTGACCTTGTCGGCCCACAGCGGATCGAGCTCGGCCCCGAAATAGGCCTTCAGGAACTCCACCCGGCTGATGCCGTAGCTGTCGGCCAGGCGCAGCAGGCGGCCCTCCAGCCCGATCAGCTTCTTGTTGATCAGATAGAGCTGCTCGACCAGCTGCTCGATGCGGTTGTTGTTCAGTTTCAGCGTCTTGAGGTGCAAGATGATGCCGCCGGCGAGCTCGTCGAAGGCCCGCCTGTCCTCCTGGCCGAGGTCGCGACCCTCCAGCCGGCGCGACACCAGCCGCTCCTGCAGGCGGCGGAAGGTCTCGAACTCCTGCGCGATGGCGTCCAGCGTCGCCATGACACCTTCGCGCAGCTCGGCCTCCATGGCCGAGACCGTCGGCCCCGCCCCGTCGTCGAAATCGTCCTCGTTCTCGCCCTCGGCCTCGCCGTCGGGGCGGGCTTCTCCGGCCGGAGGCGCCTCGCCGCCGGCTTCAACCGGCGCGTCGCCAACCACCAGGGCGCCCTCGGCTCCTGGCGCGACGACAGGGTTCTGGCCGCCGTAGGTCTGCTCCAGGTCGATGATCTCGCGCAGCAGGATGCGGCTCTCGCGCAGCTCCTCGCGCCAGACCATGATGGCCTCGAACGTCAGCGCGCTCTCGCAGAGGCCCCGGATCATGGTGTCGCGGCCGGCTTCGATGCGCTTGGCGATGGCGATCTCGCCCTCGCGCGACAGCAGCTCCACCGAGCCCATCTCGCGCAGATACATGCGCACGGGGTCGTCGGTGCGGTCGAAGGCCGGCTTCCCGTCGGTGGCGACGACGGCGGACTCCTCGCGCGCGACCACCGCGCCGCCTTCGGCGGTGGCCTCCTCGCCCGCCTCCTCGTTCTCGACGACGTTGACGCCCATCTCCGAGAGCATGGCGAGGGTGTCCTCGATCTGCTCGGAGGTGACCTCCTCGGACGGCAGGACCTTGTTCAGCTCGTCCATGGTGACGTAGCCGCGGGTCTTGGCCTGCTTGATGAACTTCTTGACGCCGGCGTCGGTGAGGTCGAGCAGCGGTCCGTCGACGGTGGTGTCCGGGGTATCGGTCCCGCTTGTGGTGGCTGTCATTCTCGTCTCCGTCCAAACGGCGGACCGTCTGGATAATCCACGTTAATGTAGGGACGCATGATCCGTATGGGACGCGTCGTCGGCCCAAATGGTTCCCGCGCCAAGCTCGCGCTTCAGGGCGTCCCGTTCCGACTTGAGGCCGTAAAACTCGGTGAAATCATTCGGATTATCAGCCAAATCCGACTTAATGTCGCTCAACGCGCGTTCCAGGGCGGCCAAGCGGATCAGCGCGGCGAAAAGCTGCGACCAAAGCGCGCGAACGTCGGCTGACGCCACGTCCGGTCTGAGAAACGGGGCGTCGGAGCGGGCCGCAGCGTCGGCTATGTCGCGAAGCGTGGGCTCGAACCCGTGCGAGATGAGGTGGCGCTGGACCCCTGCGGAATCAAGGGATGGGGCGGTGAGGCGAAGCTGGATGAAGGCGTGGGCGAAGGCGGCGAGCGACGCGTCGCCGAAGCCCTGCACGTCCAGCGCCTCGAGCTGATCGTCGGCCACGTCGGGGTGGGCGAGAACGCCCTGGGCCGCCGCCGCCGCCGCCGCCGGAAGCGAGAGGGATAGCCGCTTCGCCGCCGCCTTGCCCTCCGCGCTGGCATGAGCTGCAGCAGGCTTGCGCGGGCCGCGCCGATC
>CAXTUT010000299.1:0-2982 GCA_964247465.1 uncultured Caulobacteraceae bacterium
GGGCGGAGTTCCTGGCCATGCTGCTGGTGGTCGTCTACGTCGGCGCGGTGGCGGTCCTGTTCCTGTTCGTGGTCATGATGCTGGACGTGGACTTCGGTAGCCTGCGAGCAGGCTTCGCGCGCTACCTGCCCATCGGCGGCGTGGTGGCGGCGGTGCTGCTGGGCGAAATGATCCTGGTGGCCAGCGCTGTGGGCGACCGCGGCGCTTCGGTCACCACCCACTTCGCCGCCAGCCCCTACACCAATACCGAGCAGATCGGGCGCGTGCTCTACACCGACTACATCTACTTCTTCGAGGCGGCCGGCATGGTGCTGCTGGTCGCCATGATCGGCGCCATCGTGCTGACGCTTCGCCATAAGCCGGGCGTGAAGCGCCAAGTCGTCGCCGACCAGACCGCGCGGACCGCCGCCAACGGCATGCGGATCATCACCGACGTGAAGATCGGCGCCGGACTCGAACAGGAAGGGATCGACGCATGAGCGTGGGCCTGAACCCCTATCTCGCGGTCGCCGCGATCCTGTTCACCATCGGGGTGTTCGGCATCTTCGTAAACCGCCGCAACATCATCATCATTATGATGGCGGTGGAGCTGATCCTGCTGGCCGTGAACATTAACCTGGTCGCCTTCTCCAGCTTCCTGCACCAGGTGACGGGCCAGATCTTCGCCATGTTCGTGCTGACGGTCGCGGCGGCGGAGGCGGCGGTGGGCCTGGCCATCCTGGTCACCTTCTTCCGTAACCGCGGCGACATCCTGGTGGACCGCGCCAACATGATGAAGGGCTGAGCGGGCATGGCCTCCACGTACCCGCTCATCCCGGCAAGTTTAGACCCTTCTTCCCGTCTCTCCCGGACTTGTTCCGGGAGCCCAGAGCGGCGCGCGTTCAGAATGGTCGTGCGAGGTCGCGCCCTGGATGCCCGGAACAAGTCCGGGCAAGACGGGGATGGGTGGCGTCCTCTCATGAGATGGGCGGCCTGACCATGGAGGCCCTTCTCGTCACCCTCGTCTTCGCGCCCCTGCTCGCCGCCGCCGTGGCGGGGCTGTCCGGACGGCGCATCGGCGATGTCGCGTCGATGAGCCTGACCACCGGCCTGCTGGCGCTCTCCTGCGCGCTCGCGTGGTTCACCTTCGCCCAGGTGGTGTGGGGGAGCTGGACGGCGCACTACGTCTTCCAGCTGCTGCCCTTCATCGACGTGGGCCAGTTCCAGTCGGCCTGGTCGATCCGGCTCGACACCCTGTCAGCGGTGATGCTGGTGGTGGTGACCACCGTGTCATTCCTGGTGCATCTCTATTCCTGGGGGTACATGGCCGACGACGACAGCCGCCCGCGGTTCTTCGCCTACCTGTCGCTGTTCACCTTCGCCATGCTGATGCTGGTGACCGCGGCCGACTTCATGCAGCTGTTCTTCGGCTGGGAAGGCGTGGGGCTGGCCAGCTATCTGCTGATCGGCTTCTGGTTCAAGAAGCCGACCGCGAGCGCGGCCGCCATCAAGGCCTTCGTGGTCAACCGGATCGGCGACTTCGGCTTTGCGCTCGGCATCATGACGGTGTTCTGGATGTTCCACACCCTCCGCTTCGCCGAGCTGTTCCCGCTCATCGCCGCCAAGCAGAACGCCGGCTGGGTGTTTGCGGGCCAGAGCTGGAACGCGCTGGATATCGCGGGCTTCCTGCTGTTCATCGGGGCGGCCGGCAAGTCGGCGCAGTTCTTCCTGCACGTCTGGCTGCCTGACGCGATGGAGGGTCCGACGCCGGTCAGCGCCCTGATCCACGCCGCCACCATGGTGACCGCGGGCGTCTACATGCTGTGTCTGCTCTCGCCCCTGTACGAGTATGCGCCCGTCGCGCGCGCCATCATCACGGTGATCGGGGCGGTCACCTGCCTGTTCGCCGCCACCGTCGGCCTGGCCCAGAACGACATCAAGCGGGTGATCGCGTACTCGACCTGCTCCCAGCTCGGCTACATGTTTTTCGCTGCGGGCCTGGGGGTCTACCAGGCGGCCATGTTCCACCTGTTCACCCATGCCTTCTTCAAGGCGCTGCTGTTCCTGGGCGCCGGCTCTGTGATCCACGGCATGCACCACGAGCAGGACATGCGCCGCATGGGCAAGCTGGGCAGGTTCCTGCCGGTGACGTACGGCGTCATGCTGGTCGGCACCCTCGCCATCACCGGCCTCGGTATCCCCGGCCTCGACCTCGGTTTCGCCGGCTTCTACTCCAAGGACGCCATCATCAACGCCGCCTTCGTGGCCGGTGGCGACCACCGCGCCTACGGCTACTTCGCCTACATCGTCGGCACGCTGGTGGCGGGGCTGACCTCCTTCTACTCCTGGCGGCTGGCCTTCATGACCTTCAACGGCACGGCCAAGTGGGAGCACGCGGCCCACGGCGACAGCCCGCACGGCGCGGTGGTCGCCCACCCGGACACCAGCCACGCCTCCAGCGCCCAACTCGAGACCCATTCGGAGCCCGACACCAACCCCGAGCCGGTCGATCACGGGGCTGGGCACGGCCACGGCGGGTTCAAGCCGCACGAGAGCCCCTGGGTCATGCTGGTCCCGTTGCTGGCCCTTTCGGTCGGCGCCATCTTCTCGGGCGGAGTGTTCGACCACCTGTTCATCGGCGCCGGCCGCGACGCCTTCTGGCGCGGCGCCATCTTCACCTCGGCGCACAACACTACGCTCGCCCACCTGGACGACCTGCCCGTCTGGGCGGCCCAGGCTCCGCTCATGCTGTCGCTGATCGGGCTGGCGCTGGCGGCCTACTACTACCTGCTGCATCCGGCCTACGCCAAGGCGATCGCCGACAACAATGGGCTGCTGTACCGTTTCGTCTACAATAAGTGGTACGTCGACGAGATCTACAACGCCACCTTCGTCAAGGGCGCCCGGGCGCTCGGCGATCTGCTCTGGAAGGGCGGAGATCAGACGATCATCGACGGCGGCGGCCCCAATGGGGTGGCGTGGCTTTCAGCGCGGGCGGGGCGG
>CAXTUT010000300.1:0-2960 GCA_964247465.1 uncultured Caulobacteraceae bacterium
TCTACGCCCTGTGCGACGACGAGCCCGCCCCGCCCGCCGACCTCACCGCCTACGCCGCGCGCCTGCTGGGCCTGGAGCCCCCACCGGAAGAACCCCTAGACGAGGCCGCCCTGTCGCCCATGGCCCGCCGCTTCTGGGCGGAGTCCAAGCGCGTCCCCAACGCCCGCGCCAAGGCCGCGCTCGGCTGGCGACCGGCCTATCGAAGCTATCGCGAGGGGCTGCACGCCGTTCTGACAACCGAGGCCGGGTCACGGCGTCCTGACGCCCCCGGATAAGGCGACGACTGGCCTATGAGGACGGCGCCTCCGTAAGCGCGATCCGCCCCGGCTGACGGCGAACGCCTGCGAAGGGCTCCCCTCCGCCCCGGCCGAACTGGTCGGGGCGGTACCAACGGCGGTACCTCATCCTATAATCGCCTGCGTTCTGGGCTTCCGGAACAAGTCCGGGAGAGACGATGATAATGGGAGGGATTAGCTCCTAAGTCCCTGGCGTCGTTCACCTGAACAGAGTGGCGTCCCGTCATCTCCCCGTCGCGCCGGCCCTCGGCTACATCCCCCGCACGGCGTATCCGATCGAGGGCGAAGCGGGACGAAACGACTGGGCAAACCCCGGGGCCGGAAGGCGCCCAAGAGATTGCTCCGGGTCAGGGCCAGCATGAGCGCCCGCTCTCTAACGTGTAGATCGTCTCAAGGGCTCGCAGCCCAGACATCGCCCAGGACCTGACAGCGGCGGAGCAAAACCCCCGCGCAGGTCCCGCCCCGGCGGGGGCGCGTAAGCGTAACCCAGGTCTTTGACATGCGCGCACCCCACGCGGGGGAGCCTCCACACCGACGAAGCCGCGCTGAGGCCAGCGCGGCCGGACTCGTTTGGACTCCCCTCGCCTCACCCGGCCGCGGGAGCGGACGCGTACTGCTCCGCGAAGCGGGCGCGCAGGCGCTTCTTGTCGATCTTGCCCGTGGCGCCCAGCGGCATCTCGTCCAGCATCACCACCGCGTCCGGCAGCCACCACTTGGCCACCTTGTCCTTCAGGAAGTCGGTCAGGGCGTCGGGCTCCACCGCCTGGCCGGGCTTGAGCTGGACCAGCAGCAGCGGCCGCTCGTCCCACTTGGGGTGGGGCACGCCCACCGCGGCGGCGTGGGCGACGGCGGGATGGCCCATGGCCAGGGTCTCGAGCTCCACGGAGCTGATCCACTCCCCGCCCGACTTGATCAGGTCCTTGGCGCGGTCGGTGATCTGCATGCAGCCGCCGGGATCGAGGGTGGCGATGTCGCCGGTGTCGAAATAGCCGTCCGCGTCCAACACCCCGCGCTCCAGGCCGAAATAGGCGCGCGCGACGGTCGGCCCGCGCACCATGAGCCGGCCGGGGCTCGCGCCGTCCTCCGCCACCGGCGCGCCCGCCTCGTCGACGAGCTTCAGCTCGATGCCGAGCGGCGGACGCCCCTGCTTCATGCGCCAGCCGATCTGCTGGTCGTAGGGCAGGGCCGCGATCGCCGCGTCGGGCGCGCCCATGGCGCCCATGGGCGAGGTCTCGGTCATGCCCCAGGCGTGGCGCACCTCCACCCCGTAGTCGTCCCAGAAGCGGCGCAGCAGCGCCTCCGGACAGGCGGAGCCGCCGATCACCACCCGCTTCAGCGTCGACAGCCGTGCGCCGGAGGTCTCCAGATACTGCAGCAGGCCCTGCCATACGGTCGGCACGGCGGCGGAGAAGGTCACGCCCTCGGTCTCCAGCAGCTCGTGCACCGAGGCGCCGTCGAGCTTCGGCCCCGGCATTACCAGCTTGGCGCCCACCGCCGGCGCGGCGAAGGCGACGCCCCAGGCGTTGGCGTGGAACATGGGCACGATCGGCAGCACCACGTCGGTGGCCGACAGCCCCATCACGTCGGCCTGCAGGATCATGAAGGTGTGCAGGAAGTTCGAGCGGTGCGAGTAGAGCACCCCCTTCGGATCGCCGGTGGTGCCCGAGGTGTAGCAGAGCCCGCAGGCCGTCTCCTCGCCGAAGCGGCCCCACGCCGGCGCACCCTCGGCGTCGTCCTGCGGCCGACCGTCCAGCCAGTCCTCATACATCAGCACGTGCGGCCCGGCCTGCGGCGGCCGATGCGCCTCGTCGCCCAGCAGTACGATCGTCTCCACCGCCGTGGGCTGGCGCGCGAGCGCCTCGAGCAGCATGGGCGCGAAGCCCACGTCGGCCAGGATCACCCTGTCGCCCGCATGGCGGATGATCCAGCACAGCTGGTCGGGATGCAGGCGCGGGTTCAGCGTGTGGCAGACCGCGCCGATCCCCATGATCCCATACCAGGCCTCCAGGTGGCGGCCGCTGTTCCAGGCGAGCGTCGCCACCCGGTCCCCGCGCCCGATCCCGATCCCGACCAGCGCGTGGCTGAGCTGCTTGGCGCGGCGGCGCAGGGCGGCGTAGGTGGTGCGGACGATCGGCCCCTCGACCGAGCGGCTGACGATCTCGCGGCCGCCATGGCGCAGGGCGGCGTGGTCCAGGATGCGGTCCACCGTCAGCGGCCAGTCCTGCATCAATCCCAGCATGGTCGCGCTCCTCCGCCGCCGACGCGTCTTGGCGCGCCTGGCGATCGGCCGGCTGTCTAGCGCAACGCCCCCGCTCGCGCCACGACGGCGGCTTCTCATTCCCTTAAGCCCGCGGGTTTAGAGGAGGAGAGCCCTTCTGCTGCATGCAACCCGCGATGACCAACTACAGCCTGGTCGATCTTGGAGGCCTGCTCCTCTCGATCCTGAGCTACATCCCGCTAGTGGTGGCCCCCGGCCTCGCCCTGGGCATGGTGGGCGCGTGGCGGACCGGTCGCCTCCACGCCGATGAACCCTGGTCGATGGCGGCCCTGCTCGCCGGCGTCTCGACCCTGCCGGTGCTGGACAGCCTGGCGGTGCGCAGCGTCGGCCTGGATGCGGCCCTCACCGCCAACCTCGCGCTGGCGCTCGTCGGCGTGGCGCTCGCC
>CAXTUT010000301.1:0-2947 GCA_964247465.1 uncultured Caulobacteraceae bacterium
CGATGTGGGCCACGATGGAGAAGTTGCGGATGCGGGCGAGGTCGGTCATTGCGGGGCGCTCGTAGCACCCCCTCCGCCCTCGGGGGAGAGGCGGCGCGTCTGACGTCCCATGGGCGCTTGCAGGAGATCGCGCGCGCGGCGGCCGCCGTTCACGTTGGATTAACCACAACGTCGCCGAAGTCTGGCAAAGCGTGCTTCACCGACTCAGGACTTCCGCCATGACCATAGATCGACGCAGCCTGTTTCTCGCCGGCGCGGGTCTGGCGCTCACCGGATGCGCATCCGAGGGCCAGGCGCCGCCCGTGCCGCCGCTGGCCGACACCGGCCCGCGGCCCGACTATGGGCCAGGCTCCAGGCCCGAGACCTACGACGAGAACGAGATCGTCCACAACGTCTCCAACTTCTTCGGCGTGACGAGCGAGACGGTGGCGAGCGCTGTGGAGCACGTGTTCCGCGACCAGGGCCGCCCGACCGGCTACATCGCCGGAGAAGAGGCGTCCGGCGCCATCATCCTTGGCCTGCGCTATGGCAAGGGCCTGCTCTACATGAAGCGCCGGCCGCCGCTGCAGGTCTATTGGCGCGGACCCACCGCGGGCTTCGACTTCGGCGGCAACGCCAGCCGCGTCTTCACCCTGTGCTACAACCTGCAGTATCCGGAAGCGATCTTCCAACGCTTCCCCGGCGTGGAGGGCTCGCTCTACGTGGTGGCTGGCATCGGGGTGAACTATCAGAGCGCGTCCGACATCGTGCTGGCGCCCATGCGCACCGGCGTGGGCCTGCGCGCCGGCGCCAGCGTCGGCTATCTCGCCTACTCCCGCAGCGCCCACATCGAGCCGTTCTGAGCTCATGGTCAAGGCCAAGCGACAGCCACTCTGAGGCTGTCTGCCTGGTGGTCTTCGCGCAAGCGGCCTTCGAAGGGCGCTCCACCGCACACGCCTTGCCCGACGGCCGTAAGGATCGCCAGATCGCGACGGCCGCCGTCGGTCGCGAGGCTAGAGGCTCGGGCGACGGCCAGACCGCCGCTCTGCGACGGCGCGGACGAGCGCGCCGCCGCCGAGCCGCACTCCCTAAGCCTTGGACGCGGGCTTCTTCGCCGCTTTCGTTTTGGCGGCCGGCTTGCTGCGGGTGGGCGGGCTGACCGCGTCCTTGAGGCTCTTCGCCGGTCGGAACTTGATGGACTTGGTGGCCGCGATCTGGATGACTTCACCGGTCGCGGGGTTGCGGCCCTGGCGCGCCTTCCGGTCGTTGATGTCGAAGATGCCCAGGCTCTGCAGGCTGACCTTCTCGTGGCTCTTCAGCGCGTCCGAGATCGCGCTCAGTACGGCTTCGACCAAGGCGGACGCCCGGGTTTTCTCCAGCTCGGCGGTCTGCGCGACCTTCTCGATCAGTTCTGACTGGTTCATGAGGTGTCCTTTATCGTTGAAACTTGCCGTCTAGCGCGAGGTCATGGACGCATACAATCGGTGCTTTGCAATGTCAGCGATGCGCACTGGTTCCAACACCGATATCCGCCCGGCGCGCGGGAACAAGCGCGCCGGGCCGGAACTCCGATCTTCAGGGGGCCGGCGCGGCCTGGGCTTGCGGCAGGTAGCGGTCCTGCAGCTGCAGGCCGCGGGAGGTGTCGGGCTGCTGGCGGCCGGCGATGAAGATCGCGACAGGCCAGGTGGAGGTCTCCAGCGGGTCGCCGGTCCAGACCACCACGTCGGCGTCGCGGCCCGGCTGCAGCGAGCCCGCCTTGTCGGCGAAGCCGAACACCTGGGCGGGCGTGGAGGTCAGCGAGGCGATGGCCGTCTCGTAAGGCAGGCCGTAGGCCACCGCCGTGCCGGCGTTGAAGCGGGCCTGGCGCAGGTTGTTGAAGTCGCGGCTGCCCTGGATCACCACGGCCACGCCGGCGGCGTGCAGCCGCGTCGCGTTGTCCAGCCGTGCGCCCAGCGTGTCGAAGCTTGCGGGCAGGTCGTCCTCAGGATCGACGAGCACGGCCACGTTCGCCCGCGCGAGCTCCGGCGCGACCTGCCAGGCCTCCTGCGCGCCCTCCAGGATGACGTGGACGTGCTCGGCGGCGGCGAAGCGGAGCACTTGGCGGATGTCGGCGGCCCGGCCGACGCGCACCAGGAGCGGCGTGCGCCCCGCCACGACAGGGGCCAGCGCCTCCAGATCTTCGCGCGTGTAGCGCGACTCGTCTCCACCGTGGAAGCTGGACGGGTCGCGGGCGTAGCGGCGAGCCTCCGCCAGGGCGGCGTGGAGCAGGACGAAGGCGGTCCCACGGGTAGCCGCCGGACCTCCGCGCAGCAGGTCCAGGGTCACCGCGAGCCGAGGCTTGAACACCGGGTCGGGGTCGCCCTCGTCCAGCCGCACGGCGGCGGCCTGGCCGCCGAACAGGCCGGGGTCGCGGCGGCCGCCGTCCGACGCGCCGGCGGTCAGGCTGCGGGCCTCCAGCGCGTCCTGACCATCTTCGCCCTCGTCGTTCTCGGAACCGCCCTGCAGTGGCGCGGGCGTGACCACCGCCCGAGTGATCCCGGTCTGGCGCGCGCGCGGGATGAAGGTGGAGGCGCCGTTGACGCCATAGCTGATGTCGAAGCCGGCCGAGAGGCCTGCCTCCGCACTGTCGTCATGGGTCGCGCGCACCCCTTCCACCTCGGAGGCGGACAGGTTGGTGGACGCCGCGATCAGGCCGGGCGTGACCACCTTGCCCGTCCCGTCGATCACGCGCGCGCCGGCTGGGACCGGGACATTGGCGCCGACCGCGGTGATGCGGCCGTCGGTCATCACGATCGTGCCGTGCGCGATGGCCCCGGCCGGTCCCGCCGTCTCCAGCCGCGCGCCCACGATGGCCACGGTCTCGGCGCACGCGGGCAGCGCCAGCGCCAGCGCTGCGCCGAGCGTCAGAAGCGGAAGACGTGCGCTCATGGCGTGAAGGCTCCCTGGGCGGGCTGGCCCAGCTCGAAGT
>CAXTUT010000302.1:0-2939 GCA_964247465.1 uncultured Caulobacteraceae bacterium
ACGCCGACACCATCGCCCTCTTCCAAGCCACAGGCGGAGCCTGGTGGAACCGAACCGATCGGTGAACACAGCCGGTGAAGACGGCCGGACGGAAAAGGCGCTAACCTGGCGTCTCACGACGGAGACGCTCATGCGCGCCTATCTCACCGCTGCGGCGGCCCTCATGCTGACCGCCGTCGGCGCCACCGCCTCGGCCGAGACCTACGAGCTGCCTGCGACGCCCAAGACGGTGGCCTGGGGCAACTACGACGCCGCGGCAAAGCCCGCGCTCACCATACGATCGGGCGACACCGTGGTGTTCCACACCCTGCTGACCTCCAGCCCCACAGCGCTGGAGAAGGCCGGCGTGGCGCCCGCCGACGTGCAGCAGAGCCTGCGCACCATCTTCGACGAGGTGCACGACCGCGGCCCTGGAGGCCACATCCTTACAGGCCCGGTCGCCATCGAGGGCGCCGAGCCCGGCGACACGCTGGAAGTGCGCATCCTGAAGATCGATCTGGCCATTCCCTACGCCTACAACGCCTTCCGCTACGGCGCGGGCTTCCTGACCGACGACTTCCCGTATTCGCGCATCAAGATCATCCCGCTGGACCGGGCGGCCAACGTGGCCCACTTCGCGCCGGGCGTAGACATCGCGCTGCACCCCTTTTTCGGCAGCATGGGCGATGCGCCGCCGCCGAGCTTCGGCCGCTACGACAGCACCCCGCCCACCGTCAACGGCGGCAACATGGACGACAAGGCGCTGGTGGCCGGGACCACCCTGTATCTGCCCGTGCATGCGCCCGGCGCCCTGTTCGAGGTCGGCGACGGCCATGCGGGACAGGGCAACGGCGAGGTGGACGTCACCGCCATGGAGACCTCGCTGACCGGTACGCTGCAGTTCATCCTGCATAAGGGCGAGCGGCTCGAGTATCCGCGCGCGGAGACGCCCACGAGCTACATCAGCATGGGCTTCGACGACGACCTGAGCCGCGCGGCGCGCAAGGCCGTGGAGACCATGATCGACTTCCTGGTCGCGACCAAACACATGAGCCGCGACGAGGCCTACATGCTGGTCAGCGTGGCGGGCGATGTGGAAATCACCGAGCTGGTGGACCGCAACAAAGGCGTGCACGTGGCCATGCCCAAGGCGGTGTTCACGCACTGACCCCTCTCCTCTTGCGGGAGCGGGTGGGGCCCGCGTGTCGATAGACGCATGGGAGGGTGAGGGGTCGCACCGCCGTCTGTAATCGTCGGCCGCAGCGCGACCACTCACCCTTCCCAGCTTCCCTCTCTCGCAAGGGAAGAGGGAAGCTACAGCGCGTGTAGCCTCACCGGCAGCGTCTTGTAGCCGCGCACGAAGGTGGAGAAGACCCGCGTCGGCTCGCCCACCACTTCCACGTGGCTGAACCGCTTCATGATCTCCTCCCAGATGATCTTGAGCTGCAGCTCGCCCAACCGGTTGCCGACGCAGCGATGGATGCCGAAGCCGAAGGCCAGATGCTGGCGCACCCGCGGCCGGCCGATCCAGAAGTCGTTTGGCCGCTCGATCACGGTCTCGTCGCGGTTGCCCGAGACGTACCACATGATCACCTTCTCGCCGGCGCGGATGGTCTTGCCGCCGAGCTCCACGTCACGCTTGGCGATGCGGCGCATGTGGGCCAGCGGCGTCTGCCAGCGCAGGGTCTCCGACACCATGTTGGCGATCAGTGAAGGATCGATCTTCAGCTGGTCGTATTGGTCGGGGTTCTGGTTCAGCGCCAGGACGCTGCCCGTGATGGAATTGCGGGTGGTGTCGTTACCGCCAACGATCAGCAGGATCAGGTTGCCGAGATATTCCATCTGATCCATGGCCCGCGTGGACTCGCCGTGCGCCAGCATAGAGATCAGGTCGGGCTTGGGGGGAGCGTTCACCCGCTCGTTCCACAGCCGCATGAAGTAGCCCACGCACTCCATCAGCTCGGCGCGGCGCTGCTCCTCGCTCTCGACCAGGCCGCTCTCGGGCGCTGCGGTCGCCACGTCGGACCAGCGGGTCAGCTTGCGGCGGTCTTCCTGGGGAAAGTCGAACAGGTTGGCCAGCGTCATGCTGGTCAGCTCGATGGAAACCTTGTCGACCCAGTCGATCTCCTCGCCTGTCGGCAGGGCGTCCAAAATCTGGCTGGCCCGCTCGCGGATCAGCGGCTCCATGGCCGCAAGGTTCGGGCCGGCGACGATGGGGCTGACAACCTTGCGCTGGGCGTCGTGCTTGGGCGGATCCATAGCGATGAACATCGGCAGCTTGAAGTCGTCTTCCACCTCGGCGATGGTGATACCGGGCTCAGACGAGAAGGTCTCGTGGTTCGTGTCCACAGCCATAATGTCGCTGTATTTGGTCACGGACCAGTAAGGGCCAAACTTATGCTCGGCCGTATAGTGGACAGGATCTTCCTTGCGCAAACGCTCGAAGAAGCGCAGCTCCACGCCCTGCTCGAACGCTTCCGGTCGCGCCGGGTCCAGGCTCTCCAACGCGATGTCGTAAGGATCAGGGACTGCGTTGGCGAAGTCCTGGGCGCCGTCGGCCATGGTATCCCCTCCCGAACTCTGGAGCGCCTGCGCCGGGAGGGCGGGGACGCCGGTTCTCTTGTACGTCAAGGTTAGCGTGGAGGCTCGCCCTTAATCTCCGCCTTTCAGCCCTTCACGGTGGCGAGATAGGCGATCAGGTCCGCCCGCGTCTTGGCGTCGCCGACCGCGATCGGCATGGCGGTACCGGGCACGAGCGCCGACGGGGCGGCCAGGAACCTGTCCAGGTTGGCGGGCGTCCAGGTCAGATGCGAGGCCTTCAGCGCGGCGGTGTAGTCGAAGCCCGGCTGGGTGGCGGCCTTGCGACCGACCACGCCGGCCAGGGGCGGTCCCTGCCCGGCCTCGCCCACGTCGCCGGCGCTATGGCACAGGCCGCAGCGTGCGGCGAAGGCGGCCTTGCC
>CAXTUT010000303.1:0-2922 GCA_964247465.1 uncultured Caulobacteraceae bacterium
GGCCAGCAGGCGCAGCGCCTGGGCCATGGCGACGGCCGCCTCGGCGTGCGCCGCCATCGCCAGCACGACGGCAACCGACATGGCTGCCGCGGGCGCGAGCCAGGCCAGGCTCCAGGCCAGAGCGGGCCGTCCCTCGCGCAGGCCGCGCAGGCGACAGGCGTGCAGCACGTGACGCACCGAATGGACGCCGGCGAAGTAGACGGCGAAGGCGAGCAACGGCGGCGCGACGAGGAAGAGCAGCGCCAGCGCTCCCAGTTCGGCCGCGGCCCAGCGTCGTCCGGCGCGCAGGTGAAGTCCCACGCTCGCGCCTGCCGACACCAGCCAGACGCCAAGCAGCGGCGCGGCCGCCACGTCGAGGGTCGCCACGACCGATGACGGCGCGTCGCCGGTGAGTTCGGACAGGATCTGGACGATGGCGCCGCTTCGGGCGAGCAGGAGCGGCGCCACCACGCAGGTCCCGCGCGCGAAGACGTGCAGCGCCGCCTCGACGCTGCGGCTGTCGTCGACCTCGCCGTCCTCGAAGCCGAAATGGGCGACGGCCAGGGCCAGGAATGCGACCAGCGTCAGAACCGGCGCCACGCGCCAGCCCAGCAGCACAACGGCGATGCAGGCCAGATAGAGCAGGGTCAGACGCGCGACCTGGCCGCGACCGCCCTCGCCCGCCCGCCTGAGCAGGTCGATGTCGAACACCCCGTGCGGCGCGCCTACGAGCGCGATCCCGCCCAGCAGCAGGCCGATCTGCGCGCCCTGCGAGATCGGCCACGCCAACGACAGCAGTAGCGCCGTGACCATGACCGCGGTGGCCCACCCCCGCGGCACGGGCGTCTGCGCCTGCATCGCGGGATGGGTCATGTCGGCCATGCGCCCGCGATCCGAGCCGGTCAGATGCGGCCGGACCGCTCCTCGTAGGTGGCGAGCAGTCCGTAAGCGACCTTGGCCAAAAGGTCCAAGATGGTGAACGCGGCCAGCACCAGCGCCGGAGCGAGGACGCCATATCCCTCCGAGCCCAGCAGGAAGACCACCGGGTACAACAGCCAAAGAACCGACAGGATGGCGGCGTTGCGCATGTAGATGCGGCCGACCTCCGCCGAGCGCGCCCGCGCGAGCCGCAGCATCGGGACCCACAGCACATAGTAGACGGCGACGAACGCGCCGCAGCTGATCAGATACCAGGCCCATTTCGCCGTGGAGCCGGTGGGCGAGGCGCCGGAGAACAGGCCGGTGACGATCATCATGATGTCGGCGCCGACCGCGGCGGCCACGAGGGCGGAGTTGCCTCTGAGCGTGCCCATCGCGGTGAACGCCAAGCCGATCAGCAGCAGGGGCGTGGTCAGACTCCAGTCCAGATAGCGGGCGAAGTAAAACACGCGCGATCCGCCCTCGAGCGTAAGCGCGCCCTGGCCCAGCGCCATGAGCAGGTAGAACCCCGCCGCGATGGCCGGCACGAAGCTGTGCGCGACGTGGGAGCCCGACAGCGCGCCGGAGCGCGGCTGTCCCCAGACGGAGATGGCGACGAAGCCTGCCGCCATCCCCCAAAAGCCTATCCACAGCCATACGTGGCCAGCGTCCATGGAACCCTCCTGCACCTTCGCTTTACACAAGCGACACATTCATGTCCGGTTCCGGCCGCCATGCGGGAGTTCAACGCTTCCTTAAGCCCCGTTGACCCGCGGGGGCGGGGCGTAGGACCCTGCGCCCCGCAGCGCGCGTCCGGCGCGTCGCGATTCGGAGCTCACGCCATGTCTCAGACGGGCCAGCAGCCTCCCGCCCCTTCGCCGAAGGCGGGACCCGCCCACGTCATCGTGGTGGGCAACGAGAAGGGCGGGGCGGGCAAGTCGACGGTGGCCATGCACCTGGTCTGCGCCCTGCTGCACGGCGGCGCGAGCGTGGCCTGCATGGATCTCGACCTGCGTCAGCAGTCGGTGCGGCGCTTCTTCTCCAACCGCCGGGCGTGGTCGGCGTCCAAGGACGTGACGCTGCCCCACCCCATGGAGCCGGCCCTGTCCGACGACGAGCCGGCGCTGGCGCGGCGCGACCCGCAGGAGGCGGTGGATCGCTTCAACGAGGCGTTCGAGCGCGCGCGGGCTGAAGCGGAGTTCGTGGTCATCGACACGCCGGGCTCCGACACCTTGCTGATGCGCGCCGCCCATGGACGGGCGGACCGGATCGTCACGCCCATCAACGACAGCTTCGTGGACTTCGACATGCTGGGCCACCTGGACCCGGTGACCCTGGAGCTGGCCAAGCCCAGCCTCTATTCCGAGACGGTGTGGGAGGCGCGCAAGACCCGGCTGACGCAGGAGCGGCGCACCATCGACTGGCTGGTGCTGCGCAACCGCCTGGCGACCGCGGAGAGCCGCAACAGGAAGCGCCTGGACGAGCGGGTGCAGACGCTGAGCAAGCGGGTGGGCTTCCGCGTCGGCCCGGGGCTGCGCGACCGGGTGATCTACCGCGAGCTGTTCCCCTTCGGCCTGACCATAGCCGACCTGTCGGCCAGCGTGCGCCCGGTCGCGGTCTCGCTCAGCCACGTCGCCGCGCGCCAGGAGCTGCGCGCCATCATGCTGGCGCTGGGGCTGGAGGTGGAGCCCACGCCCATCGCGGCCGCCCCGTCCGGGCGGACCGTGACGGTGGACGTGGACGCCGACGTGCGGGAGGACGAGGCGGCGTGAGCCTGCGCGCGCCATGATCGCGCTCCTGCTGCTGGTGGCGCTGGTCGTGGTGGTGGTCGGCGGCCGCAGGCTGGGCCTGGCGCTCCGCAGCGCGTCCACGCTCTGGCGCCCGACCTCCGGACTGCTTTCGGTGGTCACCCTGGTGGGCGCCGCGGTGCTGGCGATGCGCGAAGACTGGCTGGTGGCCATCGTCATGGCGCTGGTCTCCGGCGCCCTGGCGCTCGGCGCGCGCAAGCGGGCCGCTCCCAAAGCC
>CAXTUT010000304.1:0-2892 GCA_964247465.1 uncultured Caulobacteraceae bacterium
CTTCGGGGAGCTGAGACTGCGCAGGCCCGGGCCGTCGTCCAGATCCACGCCGCTGGAGCCCGCGCCCGTCGCGAGCGCCGCCTTCGCCCAGTCCGACGAGCCGCCGCCTCTGGTCCATCGCCGGCCTGGCGCCGTCGCTCCAAGCCTTCGCCCTCGCCTGGCCTCGCCATCCGAGCCTGCGCCTGTACTGCCGGTGACTCTGCAGGCGGCCACCTATCGGGTGGCGGCCTATCTCGGCCGCGCCGGCTTCGCGCTGGAGCAGCGGTCGGAAGGCCCGGGGCAGTTGGTCTCCGCCACCCGCATGGGCGCGCCGTCGGCGCTGCAGGGCGAGGCGGTGTGCGGGCTTGAGGCGCTGCACCGCCCCGACATCTCCTCCACCGACGTGACGGTGCAGCTGACGCCCACGTTGGGCGGCGTGCAGATGCAGACCAGCGCGCGCTTCGTGGAGGTGGACACCAAGCTGTTGTCCGGCGCCCTGGCGCGCCAGACCTGCCGCTCGCGCGGCGTGCTGGAAGACGCCGTGCGCCAAGCGGCGCTGGGCGGCTAGACCGGAGATTACGCTGGATGTTGGGGCTTGGCGGGGGCGATGGCCTGTTGCTGCCCAAAGGCGTTGCTGAAAGCCAAGTCGTGCAGTAACCGGGTCGAGGACCGGCCCGCGGTCCCGGAGCGACGCCGAGGGGCGATGGCCTTGCCGAGACGGCCGCGACGCCTTGCCTGGCCAGGCGGCCTGTCGGCCCGCCTGCTGCTGCTGACGGCCGTGTTCGTCATGGGCGCCGAACTGCTGACGCTGGCGCCCTCGCTCGCCGCTTTCCAGGACACCTGGCTGACCAGCCGGGTGCGAGCGGCGGAGCTGGCCTCCCTGGCCGTGGAGGCGGCGCCGGCCGGGGTGGTCAGCGACCGGATGGCGGGCGAACTGCTGCAGGGCGCGGGCGTGGTGTCGGTGGCGGTGCAGGTCGGCGGCGCCCGCCGCCTGCTGCTGCAGGCGCCGCACATGGCGCGTTTTCCCGCCCTGATCGACCTGCGCCGCGCCGATCCCCTAGCCTGGCTCTCCGGACCCTTCGATGTGCTGGCGCCCGGCGGCCCACCCATGCTGCGCGTGGTGGCCAAGCCGCAGTTCCGCGCCGGCGAGTTCGTGGAGATCGTGGTGCCAGAGGCGCCGCTGCGGCGCGACCTGCTCGCCTACATGACCCGGCTGATCGTGGCCTCGGCGGCGATCTCGGTGGTGGCGGGGCTGATCGTCTATCTGGCCCTGAACGCCTTCCTGGTGCGCCCCATGCAGCGGATCACCGAGTCTATGGAGCGGTTTCGCGCCGCGCCTGAGGATCCGGCCGCGCGGCTCAAGCTGTCGGGACGCCGCGACGAAGTCGGCCGTGCAGAGGAGGAGCTGGGCCGGATGCAGGACGACCTGCGCACCGCCCTGCAGTCACGATCCAGGCTCGCGGCGCTGGGCGAGGCGGTGGCCAAGATCAACCATGACTTGAGGAACATGCTGACCAGCGCCCAGATCGTGGCCGAGCGGCTGCAGGGCTCGGGCGATCCGCGGGTAGCCCAGGCTCTGCCGCGGCTGGAACGCGCCCTGGACCGCGCCGTGCGGCTGGCCCAGAACGTCATGGCCTATGGCAAGAGCGAGGAGCCGCCGCCGCAGCCGCACCCCCTGGCTCTGCGTCCGGCCGCCCTGTCGGCCGGAGAGGATGCGGGGCTTACCCAAGACGGCGTCGCCCTGGCGCTCGCCTTGCCGGCGGCCCTGGAGGTCCACGCAGACCCCGAACAGCTCGATCGCATCCTGGTCAACGTGTTCAAGAACGCGCGAGAGGCGATCGAGGCCTCCGGACGCACGACGGGCGAGGTGCGGGTGAGCGCGGATCCTGCCGCGAACAGCGTGTCGGTGCGCTTCCAGGACGATGGCCCCGGCGTGCCTGAGCGGCTCAAGGAGCGGCTATTCCAGCCTTTCGCCGGATCAGGCCGGCCGGGCGGCGCCGGGCTCGGCCTGGCCATCGCCCGGGAGCTGGCGCGCGCACACGGCGGCGACCTGACGCTTGAGGCCAGCGGGACGCAGGGCTCGACGTTCGTGCTCAGACTGCCGACCGCTTAGGCGCAAATGTGCAGCCAAGCACGCGCCTCGGATTAAGGGTGATCAGGCCTGATTCTCATGGACCGATTTCATCTCCACCGTCATCCTCGGAGCTGGGCCGAAGCCTAGCGACTACGCCGCTGTCAGCAACTGCCTCAAGGCCTGCATCAGGTCCGGCGCGTCCGGCCGGGGCGCCGGCACGCTGAAGACGCCGTTGGCGCGCACCGTGGGCCGCCCGTCGACTGTCAGCAGGGCTTGGGCGAAAGCCATGCTGCGCCCGCGCCGCAACAGTTCGGTGCGGAGCTCCACCCAGGCGCCGGCAGGCGTCGGCTCCAGGTAGTCGAGCGACAGCGAGACGGTAGGCAGCACCGGCGTACGGTCCTGGCCCAGGTAGGCGCAGGCGGTGGACATGAGCACGTCGCAGAAGGTGGCCAGCATGCCGCCGTGGCAGACGCCGTTGGGGTTCAGGTGCTGGTCCAGCACGCGGAAACCGCCGACCAGCCGGCCGCCTTCGTCCCGCGCGAACCAGGGTCCCGCGGCGGCGGTGAAGGCGTCCGTGCGCGACAGCGGCAGGTGGATGAAGCCCTCAGGCGGCAAGGCGGCGGCGACCTGCGGGTTCAGAACGCCGCCTCGGGCATGGCCATCATCGCCGCCTTGCCGGACTTCAGGGTCAGGAACAGGCCGGTCGCCTGGGGCAGCACGCGATCGACGAAGAAGCGGGCGCTGGCCTGCTTGGCCTCGTAGAAGCCGGCGTCGCCGTTGGCGGTGGGTGCCTTCTCAGCCGCGATCTTGGCGGACTTGACGAACATGTAGCCCATGGC
>CAXTUT010000305.1:0-2889 GCA_964247465.1 uncultured Caulobacteraceae bacterium
GTCGGGGCGTAGCGCAGCCTGGTAGCGCGGCTGTTTTGGGTGCAGCAGGTCGCTGGTTCGAATCCAGTCGCCCCGACCAAGACGTTGCGGCAAGGCCCGCCCGCAGCGGCGGTGCGAACGGGAGTGGAGTGGTCGATGCTCGCGCGTATCTTCAAGCCTTCGAAGTCGTCCATGTCGTCGGGCCGCGCACGCACGCACGCCTGGTTGCTCGAGTTCGAGCCCGCCTCGGCGCGTCGTCCCGACCCACTGATGGGCTGGAGCGCTTCCAGCGACATGAACGGGCAGGTCAAGTTGTCCTTCGAGAGCGAGCAGGAGGCGGTAGCCTACTGCCAGGCCCACGGCATCGATTTTCAGGTCGCGACGGAAAAGCCCCGCCACCACGTCATCAAGGCCTACGCCGACAATTTCGCCGCCAACCGCCGCGAACCCTGGACGCACTGAAGCAATCCAAGCTCCGCGCCCTTAGCTCAACCGGATAGAGCACCCGCCTTCTAAGCGGACGGTTGCAGGTTCGAGTCCTGCAGGGCGCGCCATCTTCCGCGCGGCGAACTCTGCTGTCAGACCCAACCTAGACGTCGATAGCGTTGGCGGCGTTCGATCTGCCGGGCGAAACGCCGGACGGTTCGCCCGGCTTCCGACAGGAGCCTCAAGGCGATGGCGACAGGATTGCGTGCGGTCATGGCGAACCTCCGCGAATGCGGCCAAGCGTCCCAAAGGGTTCAGTCCAAGGGCGGAGCGAACCCTCTGCGCGATTCGGAGTCTAGCGCTGGATGCACGATGAAATCATGACGCTCGTCCGTCATTCCCGTCAGCTTCAGAAGCTCACGCCTCGGCGACGGAACCCTGCGCCGTCTTCGTGCAGCCTGCCGGGGAGCGCGCGTACGGCTACGTCGAGGTTGGGATCGAGCCCGCCGTAGTCCACGTAGGACAGGCCGACCTGGACCGAACGGGTTTCCCAGCGGCAGTCCAGCCGGTCCAGTCCGCGCTTGGCGGTGTCCACGCAGACCTTGGGCGGCCCGTAAAACTGCAGCAGCCCGGTGCGTATGCTGCGCGCGGCGTCAACGTTGTCGCGGGTGTGGCGCAGCCGTAGGCCCTTCACGTTGACGACGACCTCCAGCAATCCCGTGGGCGCGAAGTAGTAGGTGGCGAGCGCGGGGCGGCCGAACACCTCCTCGTCCACAGCCCAGACCGCCGTCCCTCCGGTCACGGCGTTGGGGACGGGCGGCCGCGTGAACGAGTTGGAGGCGGCGCCGCGACCGTCGGGAAAGAGCGCCTGCACCTGAGCAGGCGTCATGCCCACGTGGGCGCCGCGCCAGAGTTCCGGGGTGGCGGGCGGCGGGGCGGGGAGGGCGACTGAAACCGTGGCGGCGAGGGCTGAGAGCGACAGCATATTCAAGCTTCCTGACATGCCGCAGTGAAAGCGTCGAGCCCGGCGCTCAGGTCCGCGATCAGGTCGGTCGGATCCTCCAGCCCCACGTGCAGCCGAATGAGCGCGCCCTGCGTCGGCCAGCCGCGCCCGGGGTTCCTCACCTGCGGGTCGCCGCTGACCGCCAGGCTTTCGAAGCCGCCCCAGGAAAAGCCGAGTCCGAACAGCCGCAGCGCGTTCAGGAAGGCGTCGGCCGCGTGCGTCGGCGCCGGTTGCAGCACGATCCCGAACAGGCCGTTGGTCCCGCTGAAGTCACGCAGCCACAGCGCGTGAAAAGGCGAGTCGGCGAGGGCGGGGCAGAGCACCCGCGCCACCTCCGACCGGGCCCGCAGCCATTGCGCGACCCGCAGGGCCGACTCGCCATGACGCTGCAGCCGCAGGGGAAGGCTGCGCAAGCTCCTGAGCACGACGTAGCAGTCGTCCGGCGACACGGCCCAGCCCGTATCCCACATCACTTGCGTCAGCTGCTCGCCCAGGGCGTCGTCGCGCACGGCCACCGAGCCCATGAACACGTCCGAGCCGCCGGAGGCGTATTTGGTCAGCGCCTGGATGGAGACGTCCACGCCGTGGTCCAGCGGCTTGAACAGCAGTCCCGCGCCCCAGGTGTTGTCGATCAGGCTCAGCACGCCGCGCGCCCGCGCGCCCGCGGCGATGGCGGGCACGTCCTGCACCTCGAAGGTGAGCGAGGCGGGAGACTCCAGGAAGATGGCGCGAGTCTGCGGGCCGACCTTGTCCAGCAGGGCTTCGGCCGCCGTATCGGGAGCGAACCAGCGGGTGCGCACGCCAAATCGCGTCAGCAGGCTAGTGCACAGCCGCCGCGTCGGCGCGTAGGCGCCGGCGCTGACCAGCACCTCGTCGCCCGCCGACAGAACCGTCATGAGGGCTGCGGTGATCGCCGCCGCGCCCGAGGAGAAGAGCCTTACGGTGGCGGCGTGCTCCAGCTCGCAGAGCGCCGCTTCCAGCGCTGCGCGCACGCCCAGACCGCCGCGTCCGTAGGTCGGCGCCTCTCCGCCATAGAGGCTGGCGGCGTCGGCCAGCAGTACGGTGGAGGCGCGCTGGACCGGCGGATTGACGCCGCGCGCCGCAAAGCCCAGCCGCGCGGCGTCGCTCTCGCCGGCATGGATCAGGCGCGTGGTCTCGGCGAGGGGCTGGGCCGCGAACGGAGCGTCGTCAAGGCGGCGGCTCACGATCCGCCCACGACCGGCGCGTCGGCGCGCGCGCCCCACTCCGCCCACGAGCCATCGTAGATCGGCGTGTTCCAGCGCCCCAGCCGCGCCATGCCCAAGGCTATGACGCCCGCGGTGACACCGGAGCCACAGCTGGCCGTGACCGGGTGGTCCAGATCGACGCCGGCTGCGGCGAACAGCTGAGCAAGCGCCGGAGCCGCAAGGAAGCGCCCATCCGCGGCGTAGAAGCTGGAGGCGGGCGTGCTGAGCGCGCCGGGCGCGTGGCCGCTGCGCAAG
>CAXTUT010000306.1:0-2880 GCA_964247465.1 uncultured Caulobacteraceae bacterium
GTCTTCGGAGATGGGGTAGTGCGGCTGAAACTTGGACTTCCAGATGAAATAGAACAAAGCGACGTGGAACAGGACCGAGATGACGATCCCGACGACCGTGCCTGCGCTCAGTTTCTTCTTCCGTCGCGGACGCTCGTCCAACAACGGGTCATAATGGTGGTGCGGCTCGGCGGGGTTTTCTACGGACATGGTCCCCTCCTTACTTACTGTTGTCTTCGCCCACGAGGGCCACGCTGTAGAACCCGTTGTCCTGAAGTTTATTCATCAGGCCAAGAAAATCCCCATACTGCGTGTCCTTGTCGGCGCGGATGTAGATGCGCTCGCGGGCGGGATCGCGCGCGCCGACTGCGTGCTTGAGATCATCGGCCAGGGTGTCCAGGCTGGTGGACGAGTCGCCGATAAAGATACTGCCGTCCTTGCGCACGGTCAGATAGACCGGCTTGGACGGGCTGGGCGACGGCTTGGCGACCGCGGTGGGCAGCGCCACCTTGATGGACACGCTCGCCAGGGGCGCGGCGACCATGAAGATGATGAGCAAGACCAGCATGACGTCCACGAAGGGCGTGACGTTGATCTCGCTGTTCGCCTTGACCGAGTACCGGCCGCCCCCGCCCCCGGAGAGTTGGGCGCCCATCTAGCTTACGCTCCCCGGTCGAGTTGGCGCGAAATGGCGTTCATCAATTCGACGATGAAGCCCTCGGTGCGCGTGCCGTAGCCGGCGATCTGGGTCTGGAAGAAGTTGTAGAAGATCACCGACGGGATGGCGGCGAACAGGCCGATGCCGGTGGCGAGCAGGGCCTCGGCGATGCCGGGGGCCACGACGGCCAGGTTGGTGGTGTTGGTCTTCGCGATGCCGATGAAGGAGTTCATGATCCCGTAGACGGTGCCGAACAGGCCGATGAACGGGCCCGAGGACCCGACCGAGGCCAGGAACTGCATGCCGCCCGACAGGCGCTTGGCCAACGTCGCCTGGACGCCGGACACGGCGGCGGAAGCTCGGCTAATGGTCGAGCCGCGATGCTCGCCCATGATCGACAGGCCCGCTTGGCGCGACAGCTCCACCTCGTTGGAGGCGGCGGCGGCCATGTCTGCGAACGGGTTGCCCTCGAACTCCTCCAGCGTCGCCACCCGGTTCATGTCGGTGATCGAGCGAGCGTCGCGGAAGGCCTCCAGGAACTTGCCGGTCTGGCGGTTCAGGCTCGCCATGTTGATCAGCTTGATGATCAGGATCGTCCAGGACAACAGCGAAGCGGCGAGCAGGCCGATCATGACCACCTTCACCACCGGCGTCGCGTTGAAAAACATGCCCACGGGGGTCATGTCCGCACCGCCCTTGATGCTGGTGGGGGCCGCCACCGCACCGCCGTTGTTCACCGCGCCGGGGTCGGCGGAATCAGACGTCGTGTTGGCCGCAGCCGCAGGCGCGTCGCCCGTGTTCTGTGCGAACGCAGGAGCGCTCACCGCCATCAAAGCGATCGCGCCGAGCACGGCGAGGATCGGGGTCGTTCGTTTGCTTTGCAGCATCTTCAGCCAGTTCCTGGTTGATCGAGCAATGGTGTCAGGGTCGTTGCGCGACAGCGTTGTCCACCCAATTCGTAGTCCGGGCCGGCTTCGTATTTTTCTTCCGGCCCGTCAATTCCAACGTCGGACCCAGCCTCGCTGGCAGGCCAAGCCTGCAGAAAGCAACGGGATCAAGCCCGACGGCGTCTTCCGCCGCTTTCGCGCCGAAAGTCTTACCGCGAGTTCATAAACTGCGGTCCAAGGTCCTTTCGCAACGCCCTCCTGCCGCGTCAAGCGGTTTCAAACGTCGGCGGCGCGAGTTTGTCCCGCGAGCGGACGCGCCGATGAAACGGCTCGCATTTTCAGCAGAAGCCGTGAAAACACTGGATTGGAGGAGGGTGCGCCATGGTGCCTGGGGGCGGATTCGAACCACCGACACGCGGATTTTCAATCCGCTGCTCTACCAACTGAGCTACCCAGGCGAAGGCGAGCGCGCTCTATAGGGGATCGTCCAAATCGCGTCCAGCCTCGGCCGCCTCGTCGGCTTCGGGTACGGCGTAGGCGCCTGTGAACCAGCGCTGCAGGTCGACGTCGGCGCAGCGCTTGGAGCAGAACGGCGCATAGGCTTGCGCGTCGACGGGGCGTTTGCAGATCGGACAGGACGGCGGGCTCACAGCGCGACGATATCGGCGCAACCGACGGCCACGCCAAGGTCTCCCCGCACGCTAAACCGGGGTCCCATCGTCGCGACCCACCGCGCCGCGAGCGCCGCTACCGCCGGTGGACATCGCGCCTGCAGCCGCGCGCCGGGCTCGAAGCGGCCCTGCCGCTCCAGCCCACGCACGACGGCCTGGGCCAGGGTACGCGCGTTCGGGCGAGCGTCGCCGTCCAGCAGCAGCTCGCACAGGGGCTGGCGGGCGTGCGGCTTGGCGAGTTCGATCACCCCGAAACGGCTCAACGGCGCGATAGCGACCTCCGGGCCGTCCGGCGCAAAGGCGTCCAGAGCGGCGGCGTGCAGGCTGCGCGCGGCCTTGGGGAAGCCGATCAGGTCGATGGCCACGAGCCCGCCCACGGCCTTCAGCCGCAGCAGGCGCGCGGCGTGGCCGAGGGCGGCCAGATTCGCGTGGGTAACGGAAACGGGCGCGCCGGTTTCGGCCAGATCGACGTCGACGGCGGTCAGGGCGCGGGTGATCTCCACCGCCAGGCTCAAGCCATGGTCCAGCCCATGCAGCGTGGCCTGCGCCTGAGCCTGGGCGTCGTCGGCGGCCTGACGCGCGTCGTCGCCCGTTTCGGGCGCAGGAAAGCCGAGGCTTCGCAGTTGAGCCTCGATCGGCGGCGGCGCCTGGACGAGCCCCGGCGTCGGAGCGGGCTCCCGCGCGT
>CAXTUT010000307.1:0-2865 GCA_964247465.1 uncultured Caulobacteraceae bacterium
CGCAAGCGCGGGCTGGACGCCCTGTTGGCCGCCGTCGAGCGGCTGGCCGCAGCCCCGGCGCCCGCCGGGAGCCGGGCTGGGTCGAGCCGTCGGCGGCCGACCTGCGCGTCGCGCACAAGGAAGCCGAGCGCATCCGCAAGGCCTGCGTCGCCCCGCCGGCGCGCCCCGACACCGTGACCGGGCGGCTGGACAGCGTGCTGCTGCATCCCGTCGCGGGGTCCGTGATCCTGCTGACCGTGCTGTTCCTGATGTTCCAGGCGGTGTTCACATGGGCCCAGCCGGCCATGGACCTGATCAAGGACGGCTTCGACGCGCTGGGCGTCCTCGTCGGCCACACCGTCCCGCCCGGCCTGCTCAGGAGCCTGATCTCAGAGGGGGTGATCTCGGGCGTGGGCAGCGTGCTGGTGTTCCTGCCCCAGATCCTGATCGTCTTCTTCTTCATCATCGTGCTGGAGGACCTGGGCTACATGGCCCGCGCGGCCTTCCTGATGGACAAGGTGATGGGCGGGGCCGGGCTGCACGGGCGCGCCTTCATCCCGCTGCTGTCCAGCTTCGCCTGCGCCATTCCGGGCGTCATGGGCGCGCGGGTGATCGACAACCGGCGCGACAGGCTGACGACCATCCTGGTCGCACCGCTGATGACCTGCTCGGCGCGCATCCCGGTCTACACCCTGATCATCTCCGCCTTCATCCCCAACCAGAAGCTTGGGGGCGTGGTAAGCCTGCAGGGGTTGGTGATGTTCGGCCTCTACGCGGCGGGCATCGTCAGCGCGCTCTCGGTCGGCTTCGTCATCCGCAAGCTGTTCTGGCGCGGCCAGGCGGAGCCGTTCCTGATGGAGCTGCCGGCCTACAAGCTGCCGGACCCCAAGAACGTGCTCATGGGCGTGTGGACGCGCGCCAAGATATTCCTGCGCCGAGCGGGCACGGTGATCCTGGCCATGATGGTGCTGATCTGGTTTCTCAGCTCCACCCCTGCGCCGCCGCCGGGCGCCGTCGGGCCGGCGATCAACTACAGCATCGCCGGCCTGCTCGGCCACGCGCTGCAGCCGCTGCTCGCCCCCATCGGCTTCACCTGGCAGATGGCGGTGGCGCTGGTGCCGGCGATGGCGGCGCGGGAGGTGGCGGTGGCGGCGCTGGGCACCGTCTACGCCGTGCAGGCCGACGACAAGAACTTCGGCGCGCTCACCAGCATCCTGCACGCCCACTGGTCGGTGGCCTCGGCCCTGTCCATGCTGGCCTGGTTCATCTTCGCGCCCCAGTGCGCCTCGACGCTCGGCGTGGTGAAGCGCGAGACCAACTCCTGGCGTTGGCCCGCCATCATGTTCGCCTACATGACCGCGCTCGCCTACGCCGCGGCCTTCCTTACCTACCACATCGCCCGCGCCGGCGGACTCTGAGGTCCGTGCAGGCGCTTATCGCCTATGTCCTGGTGGCGTTCGCGGCGGGGTGGGTCTGCTGGTCGATGCTCGTGCCGCGCCACCTCAAGCTGCGACTGAGGGGCGCGCTGAAGCGCAAGGGGCGATGAGGCCCGGCGACCGGCGGCTTCGGCCTGGCGGCTCATATAAGCTCCTCAGGGAGCCGGGCCGCTTCGCCAAGGCGAGTCGTGCGATGCCGAGGGGCGAGTTCCCGCATGAAAGCTAATACGAACTACGACCCAAAAGCTGACATGGCGGGTGGCACGGCAACGCTTGAACGTGATATTGCGATGGGATCAAAGGTTGTTTCCCTCCTAAGGAGGGTATGAGGCACGCCGCGATCATTGGAGCCGCCGTTGACACAACATGCTGTACGACGCGTGATCTATGATATTGGCACAAATAATGGTGACGACCTGCCATACTATCTTCTTAGGGCCGATCTGGTCATTGCCGTTGAGTCCAACCCTGCACTTGCTGAACTGATCACTCAGCGCTTTCAAGCCGAGATCGAGCAGGGCCGCTTGGTCGTGGAGAACTGTGTCGTCACGGTGGACCAGGGCGGCGAGAAAGTTCCATTCTACTTACACCGCGGGTTACACGTTCTCAGTCGGTTTGGGCGTCCACCCGAAACAGAGCTTGGCCATTTTGAAGAAGTTTCGCTCCCATCCAAGCGCATCGTTGACCTAGTGCGAGTGCACGGTAATCCTCACTACGTCAAGATCGACGTTGAGGGTTATGATCAGGCTCTTCTTGCTGCCTTGTTTTCTGAAGGGATACGACCGCCGTATATCTCCGCTGAGTCTCATTCTGTCGAAGTTTTCGCGACGCTAGTCGCGCTCGGCCACTACAACGCTTTCAAATGGGTCAACGGGCATACCGTCCACGAAGTCTTCCGAGATGTTGCGATCCGAACAGATGGCGGAGAGGTGGTTTACTCCTTCCCCTGGCACTCGGCCGGACCGTTCGGCAACGATCTCAAAGGCAGCTGGGAAAGGGCGAATACATTCCTCAGGACGCTCGCTGATGCGGGGTTCGGCTGGTCGGACATCCATGCGAGCGCCGTGGACTTACCGGAGGCCTGACGGTCGCTTTCCACCCTTGCACGCGTCCAGGAGGGCCGCTTAGAGCGGGATGAGTGACGGCCAAGCCGTCCGGCGGAGGAAGACCCAAGCAGCAGGCCCAGTCTTTGACGCAGCCCTCAACGGCGGGCGAATGCGGCTTTCACCTGTCCACCCATCTCCGCCAGCGCCTCGCGGGCGTAGGGGATCGCGCGGGGGAGGGCGTAGAAGTAGTGGATCATGCCGGGGTGGGTCGTCGCGCTCGCCTGTACGCCAGCGGCCTGCAGGCGCAGGGCGTAGACCAGCGCTTCGTCGCGGAAGGGGTCGCAGGCGGCGGCGTGGATCAGCGTCGCGGGCGCGCGCTCCAGGCTGGCGGCGCGCAGCGGCGA
>CAXTUT010000308.1:0-2858 GCA_964247465.1 uncultured Caulobacteraceae bacterium
CTTCCGCCACTTCCGCCGCTTCGTCAATGAGTTGGTCGAGGAGCGCGCTCACCCCCGCGCCAGGCGCCAGCGTGACCCAGGCCGAGCCGCGATCTACACAAGCCGCCCTGAGCGCGCCTGTGTCTCCAGCTTCGCCGCGCGCATCGATCACGGCCCATGGGCGCCACAGATCCAGGTGCGACGACGCCTCGGCCGCGTCGGTGCGCCGGTAGGCGAGGCCGCGCAGCTCGCAGGCGTCCGCGACCGCCTGACCGTCGCCCCCAGCGCCGTCCAGGATCAGGATGGGCGGCCCATGGACCGTCGTGGTCTGCGCCCCCGGATCGACGTCCGGCGCCAGGCTTAGCGCGTCATGTTCCAGGCGGATATCGCGGCGCCACCAGCCGGCCGTCTGCAGGAACGGCAGGGCGGCCTGCACCGCCTGCGGCGTCTCACCGGCGCCGAGCCGCGTGAGCATGGACACCACCGCGGTTGGGCGGGCTCGCCCGGAGCGGACATCGAAGCAGCCGACCTCGTAGTGGCCGGCAGGCTTTGTGATCAGGCTGTCCCAGTCGAACGCGCCCAAGAGCGCCCAGGCGGTGAGCGCGCGCACGTCCACGCCCTCTTCGCGCAAAGCGAGCGCCGCGCACCAGGCCTCTAACAGCCAGCGCATCTGCTCCTCGCGGGTGCAGCCGTTGTGGCATTCGGTGACGGCGATCGGCAGGCCGTACCGGTCCCAGGTCTGGCGCAGCAGAGACTTCAGGTCGACCGGGTTCGGCCGCAGGATGCGCACCGCATCCATGTCGGCGTGGCCGTCCGGCTCGATGGTCCACTGCGGGTAGCGCTCGCGCCGGTGGTCCAGGAAGCGGACGCTGGTCAGATAGTGGTTGACCCCGATCACGTCGGGCGGGCAGGGCGCGTCCACGATGGCGCGCAGGCGGTCGCCGAAGCCGAACGCCTCCAGCCGCGGCCAGAGGGGATGGCGCGGGCCGACCCGGCCGCAGAGCAGGTCCCAGGTCATCCAACGCCGCTCGTTCTGGCGCGCCGCCTCCTCGCGCAGGGGTTCGGTGGAGAGCGTCTGGCCGAGGTCCTCGGTCTGCACCAGCCGCGCTGAAGGTATGACCTGGCGGATTTGCGCCATGGCCGCGCGCACACCGTCGATCTGGTTCAGCAGGGCCCGCCACAGAATCGCCTCGTCCTCGGCGTGCGGATACCAGTGGCCGTAGAGCGCGCTGAAGCGGGCGGTGGTCAGCGGCTCGTTCACCGGCGTCCAGTCCTGTACCCACGGGTAGCGCTCGGCGGCGGCGCGGGCGAAGGCGGCGAACCGCTCCACGAAGTCTGTGGCGACCAGGCTGGTGTAGCGCGGGCCGCTGCCGTGGTGGAGCAGGCCCACGATGGGGCTCATGCCCTGGGCCCGGATCGCCTCCAGCCGCGCGTCGGTCCAGGCCCAGTCGAAAGCGTCGGGGCTGTCGGGGCAGACGCGCTCCCACAGGACCGGATAGCGCAGGCGCTTGATGTGGCAGGCGGCGAAGAGGGCGAGGTCCTCGGGCCGGTGCTGGTGGCCGGTCTCCACGCTCTGATCGCGGAAGACCTCGCCCACGCGGTTGACGGTGCACTCGTGACCGCCCCAAAGTTCAAGCACCTTTGTCCCCGTCTCCATGGTCGCAGCCGCACTCTTACGACGAAATCCTGCGAGCGCGAGGCCATGCGTTCCGCTCTGCCGCGGGCACGAACCCGAGTCGGGCGGGTCAGCTTCGAGCCGCTTCCGAGGTCACGTGGTCCACACCGCCTTCCTCTTCGCCAGCCCATGAATGGCGGCTTGATCCTTTTCAGCTGTAGTGTTGTGGTCCGATCAAAGAACGCCGGTGGATGTGACCCGCTCCGAGCCCGAACTGAAGGCGCTGATGCTGAAGGCGCTGGACGGCGACGCGGCGGCTTACCGCCGCCTGCTCGAGGCTCTGCGGGACCCGCTGAACAGCTACTTCGTCCGCCGCCTGCAGGCGGATCCGACGCACGCCGAGGACCTAACGCAGGAGACGCTGATCGCCATCCACGCCAAGCGGGCGACCTTCGACCGGGACCAGCCGCTGACCGCCTGGGTCTACGCCATCGCCCGCTACAAGCTGGTGGACCATTACCGTCGGTCTGGCCGTCGCAGCTTCACCCCGATCGAGGACGAGGACGGCCTGTTCGTCCAGGACGAGAGCGCGGCGGCCGATGCGCGCCACGACCTGACCCGCGGGCTGGCCAGCCTGCCGGCGCGCACCCGCGACCTGCTGGTGAGCGTCAAGCTGCGCCAGGAGCCGATCGCCGACGTGGCGCAGCGCACCGGCATGTCGCAGAGCGCGGTCAAGGTCGCCGTGCACCGCGGATTACATAAGCTGGCCGTGCGCCTGCGAAGCGGTGAGAGGGAAGGCGTATGAGCGAGGCCCTGATCGCCCGGCTGGCGGCGGACCTTCGCCCGGCCCCCAGGCGCGCGGTCGTGCGCCGCATGGCGCTCGGCTTGAGCATGGGCGCAGCCGTCTCCGCCGTGTTCGTCGCCTCCACTTTGGGCCTGCAGCCCAACCTGCTGGAGGTGGCGGTGGAGGGCATGTTCTGGGTCAAGCTGGCCTATGCGCTGGCCCTGTCGGGGGTGGCGCTGCGGGCCTGCGAGCGCCTGGCCCGGCCGGCCGGGATCGCCGGCGACCGGATGGCGTGGCTCTTCGCGCCGTGCGTCGCGGTGGCGGTCCTGGCGTTCTGGCAGCTCGCCGGCGCCCCCGCCTCGATGCGGGGGGCCATGACGATGGGCCATACGGCCGGCGTCTGCCCGTGGTACATCCTGGCGTTCTCCCTGCCGCCGCTGCTGGGGCGCAGCGAGGGGGCCGGCTGCTCCCGGTGCCCCG
>CAXTUT010000309.1:0-2845 GCA_964247465.1 uncultured Caulobacteraceae bacterium
GTCTTAGTCGGCGCTATCGCCGCCACCAGCCAGGCGCGGGCGCGCGAGGCGGCGATCCTGAAGGTGCTGGGCGCCAGCCGACGCCAGATCCTCGCCGCCTACCTGCTCGAGTACGGCCTGGTCGGCCTGATCGCGGGGCTGGCGGGGGTGCTGATCGGCGCAGCGTGCGCTTGGCCGGTCATCGCGGCCGTCTTCCACATCGCCTGGAGCCCCGACGGTGTGGGGCTCGGCGCGCTGCTCGTCGGCGCGACGGGCGGCTGTGCGCTCGCCGGCTTGGCCGGCGCTCTCGCCGCCCTGGTCCAGCGTCCGGCTCCGATCCTGCGCGGCGATTGATCGATCTGGCGCGAGGGAGTGGCGGGCGGCTCCGAAAGAGGCCATATCGAAGGCCTACGCAGCGGGTCTTTTCCCGGATTCGCAGCGTATCTCCGTACACTCTCGATCCAAGCCGTCATGTCGCGCCCGGCTCCGCCCGGTCGCCCTGGAGTCCGCCCGCAGATGCCGCCCAACTCAGACGCCGGGACCGCTCACGACGACATCGTCTACCCGGCCGCGCTGCCGTTCGCCCTGGTCCACCTGAGCTGCCTGGCGGCGTTCTGGACCGGCGTATCGGTGCGCGCCCTGGTGATCTGCGTCGTGCTCTACTGGCTGCGCATCTTTGGGATCGGCGCCGGCTACCACCGCTACTTCTCCCACCGCAGCTATTCGACCGGCCGCGTGTTCCAGTTCCTGATGGCCTTCCTGTGCCAGACCAGCGCGCAGAACAGCGTGCTTTGGTGGGCGTCCAAGCACCGCAACCACCACCTGTATTCCGATACCGCGCAGGACGCCCACTCGGCGCTGCACAAGGGTTTCTTCTACAGCCACGTCGGCTGGATCTTCGACCGCAAGCACCGCGACACCGACGTGACCAAGGTCGAGGACCTGGCGGCCTTTCCCGAAATCCGCTGGCTGCATCGCTTTGAGCTCGTTCCCGCCTTCGCCATGGGGTTCGTCTGCTTCTTGCTGGCGGGCTGGTCGGGTGTGGTCGTCGGCTTTCTCTGGAGCACGGTGCTGGTCTACCACTCCACCTTCAGCATCAACTCTCTGGCGCACATCCACGGCAAGCGCCGCTACGTCACCGGCGACGGCTCGCGCAACAACTGGCTGCTGGCCTTCTTCACCATGGGCGAAGGCTGGCACAACAATCACCACGCCTATCAGAGCAGCGTGCGCCAGGGCTTTCGCTGGTGGGAGGTCGACCCGACCTTCTACATCCTGTGGGGTCTGTCCAAGATCGGCGTGGTGTGGGACCTCAAGTCGCCCCCTGCGCATGTGCTGCGCAACGAGCACAAGCTCGGCGCGCGCGTGGTCGAGCGCGCCGCGGGCCAGCTCGCCGTCCACTTCGATCCCGAAGCGATCGCGCAGGCGGTCCGCGCGGCCCTGCACGGCCCGGAGCTCTCCGAGCTTCAGCGCACCCTGTCCAGCACGCTTGAAGGCCTGACCAGCCTGCGCCTGCCGGAGATGCCGCGTCGTGAGGACCTGATGGCGCGCGCCCGTTCCATCTTCGCCGAAACCCGCTCGATGGACGAGATCGTGGACCATGCCTACGACCTGCTGCTGCGCAGCGTGGGCGGTCGGCTCACGATCGGGGCGAGCCCGGCGGCGCACGCCATCTAGGGCGGGCGAGCGCCGCCGCAGTCCCTTAGCCAGTCAGGGCGGCGCGGCGTCGCAAACCGGCCCGAACACCTGGGTGAAGCTCGCCTTCAGCGCCGCGTCCGCCTCCTCCATCGTCACGGGCAAGCCTAGGTCGACCAGGCTGGTCACGCCGTGCTCGCGCAGGCCGCACGCCACGATGCCGGCGAAATGGTCGAGGTCCGGCTCGACATTGAGGCTGACGCCGTGGAACGACACCCAGCGCTTCAGCCGCACCCCGATGGCGGCGATCTTCTCCTCGCGGGACGGGCCGCCCGCCACGCCGCGCTCGACCCATACGCCCACCCGGCCGGGCCGCACCTCGCCGCGCACGTTGAAGGCGTACAGCGCACCGATGACCCAGGCCTCCAGCGCGCGCACGAAGGCGTGCACGTCGCGCCGGCGCGCGCGCAGGTCGAGCATGACGTAGGCCACCCTCTGGCCGGGGCCGTGATAGGTGAACTGCCCACCGCGCGCGCTCGCGAAGACCGGCAACCTCGCCGGGTCGAGCAGGTCGGCCGCCTTGGCCGAAACGCCGGCGGTGTAGAGCGGCGGGTGCTCCAGCAGCCAGACGCGTTCGCTCGCGCGCCCCTCCGCGATCGCCAGGACATGCGCCTCCATGGCGGCCACCGCGGCAGGATAAGGGACCTGCCCCGGCGAGACCGCCCAGCCGACGGGCGCGCCGTCCGGGCGCCGCATCCGTAACCGATCAGCGGCGCTCCAAGCGTCTTCGGCGGCTGGACTTAACGTGGAAGCAATCATGGCGCTGCACTTTGGCGGCGCGGGACGGTCGTGCAAGGCCGCGCGTCGGGGCGTCCTCAGCTTGAGCCAGATCGAGTCGGTACAGGTTGAGATTTCGGTGCTGCTGGGGCGCAGCACCTTGCCCATGCAACAGCTGCTGCGCATGGGCCGCGGCGCCGTCATCGCCCTGGATGCGCGGGAGAACGAGGAGGTTTGGATCCTCGCCAACAACCATCCCGTCGCGCGCGGCGAAATCCACATCAGCGACGATCGCATCGCCATCAGCGTCACGCGGGCGGCCAACGTCTACGACTTCATCGCCGGCGGCTGACGGGCCTTCCCACGGCGCGCCGCGTTTGCTAGGTCCGCGCCTCCGATGCGAGCGGTCGTGGCGGAATGGTAGACGCGCAAGCTTGAGGTGCTTGTGGGGTAA
>CAXTUT010000310.1:0-2834 GCA_964247465.1 uncultured Caulobacteraceae bacterium
GGTCGAAGCCGCCTTCGGGACCGATCAGCACCGCCCAGGGGGCCGTGCGCGGCTGGGCGGCCAGCACCTGCAGGGCGGAGCCGGCGCGCCCCGCCTCCCCGCCCCAGCGCTGCTCCGGATCGTCGCCCGCTTCGTCGCAGAACATCAGCCGGCGCGACGGCTCCCAGCCATCGAGCAGCGCCTCCAGCGGTTCGGGGCTCAGCACCTGCGGCACGTCGAGCCGGCCGGTCTGCTCGGCGGCTTCCGTGGCGATGGCCTGCAGGCGCGCGACGTTGGTGTGGGCGGCGTTGGTGCGCCGGGTGGTGACCAGCCGCACGCGTCGCGCGCCGAGTTCGGCCGCCTTCTCCACGATGGTCTCCAGCCGCGAGCGCTTCACCAGCGCGACGATCAGCTCGAGATCCGGCGGCAGGCGCTGCGGACGGCTCTGGCCCTGCACCGCAAGCGTCGCCGCGCGCTTGGACGCCTCCGCCACCACCGCGCGCCACTCTCCGTCGCGGCCGTTGAACAGCTGAACCTCGGCGCCCAGGCCCAGCCGCATGACGTTGAGCAGGTAATGCGTCGCCTCCGGCCGCAGCGTCGGGCGCGCGCCCGCATGCAGGGCGTCGGGAACGAACAGGCGGATCATGCGTCAGCCCTGGCATGCAAGCCCGCACGCCTCAAGCGGGCGGAGGAAGCTGATGACCGCCTACCGCATCGTGGAGCGTCCCGAACGAGACCAGCTGGGCGAGACCCCCTTCTGGGACGAAGCGACCCAGACGCTGTTCTGGTGCGACATCGTCAACAAGCAGGTGAAGCGGCTGGACCCCTCCAGCGGACGCATCGACCGCTGGCCGACGCCGCAGTACGTCAGCGGCGTCACGCCCACCAGCGACGACCACGCCATGGTCATGCTCGTGGACGGCGTCTACGCCCTGGACCTGACCAGCGGCGAGCTCACCGTCTTCACCAAGCCCGACACCGATCCGCGCAACCGCTCCAACGAGGTGCGCACCGATCCCTGGGGCGGGCTGTGGCTCGGCACCATGGACAACAACATCGGCCCGGACGGCGAGGACCTGCCGGTCGACCGCGTCGGCGGCTCGGTGTTCTGCATCCGGCCCGACGGCTACGCCAAGCGGATGCTGGACGACATCACCATCACCAACACCTTCTGCTGGAGCCCGGACGGCAAGCTCTTCTACACCGCCGACACCAAGAAGCGGGTGATCTGGTCGTTCGCCTACGACCCCGACGGGCCCGTGCTGCACGACCGCAAGGTGTTCATCGAGGGCGATATCGCGCCCGGCAATCCGGACGGGGGGTCTATGGATGAAGAGGGCTGCCTGTGGGGCGCGCGCTGGGGCGGCGGGCGCTTCGTGCGCTACACGCCGCAGGGCAGGATCGACCGCACCATAGAGCTGCCCGCCAATCAGCCGTCGAGCTGCGCCTTCGGCGGCGCGGACCGCAAGACACTATACATCACTAGCGCGCGGCAGGGACAGGATCACCTGGCGCCGGACGCGCTGGACGGTTCGCTGTTTGCGGTGGAGCTGGACGTGGCCGGCACGCCCATGCCGCGCTTCCGGCTGGCGAGCTGAAGACGCAGGCTCCGACCCCTCGCGTCCGGGGACGTGAGGGGTCGGCCGCCCGCATCACGCTCACCGCGCGGCGACCGTGAAGCCGGCGCCACGGGTGGACGCCTGCAGGTCCTGGCGCTGCGACCCGCCGAGCTGGCTCACCGCCTCGTCGTAGACCGCCTGGCGGCAGGACAGCGTGACGCTCAGCGGCTGGACGCCGCCCTGGCCGCACAGGGTCTGCGCGGCTGCGCCCACGCGCTGGCGGAAGGCGACCACGTCGCCGGCGTTGCGGAAATCCAGGCGGGCCACGTCGATGCGCTGGGCCGGGACGCCCGCCGCCTGGGCGTGCGCCATGCCGCCGACCGCCGCCAGCGGTGTGGCCGCCATCACCAGAGCGCCAATCGTCGAGATGGTTTCCAAGATCCTAGACATGTCATCCTCCGTTGCTGGGTTCGTCGCCTCAGCGACAAGCAATGGAATACTGACGACGGGCTCGGATGACGAGTTAAGGCTGCGTCATGACTGTCTTTTAACAAGATGAACGGGATGTAATGCTGAGGGCTGAGGAATGACTACCGAGCTGAGATCGCCCCGCCGCCCCCGTCAGTCTTGCGTCATCCTCGGGCTCGTCCTGAGGACTGACGCCAACGCTGTCAGGTTCGACCGCCAGCGAGCCTGATCCTCCCCTACTTTGGGGGAGGGGGACCCTGCGCAGCAGGGTGGAGGGGGCTGCGCCGCCGGTTCCGGACTGGAGCCCCCACAGCCGGCTTCGCCGCCAGCTCCCCCAGAGAGAAGCATCTGGAACGTCATGGTATGGAGGCTTGAATCCCTACAGCCGCGCGTCCAGGAAGCTCAGGAAATCGTCGAGCGGCACGTGGTAGCCGAAGCGGAAGCCGCGCCGCACGCGTCGCACCCAGGGCGCCTGCGACCGCGGCGCGGGGGCCGGAGCGCAGTAGATCCAGCTGTCGTGGCCGACCAGGTCGCCGAACGCCTGGACCCAGCCGCCAGGGAAAATCTGAGGCTGGATGTCCACGACCAGGGCGCCGGGGGCGGCGAACAGGGCGTTGGCGAGGCCTGCGCCGCTCGCGCCCACCACCACATCGGCCTGGCCGCACAGGGCGATCTGCTCGCGGGGGCGCAGCCGCTCGGGCCGCACGATGGAAAAGCCACGCGCCGCCAGCGCCCGCTCCAGCTCCGCCTCGTTGAGCAGGATGCGCATGGGATGGGCGTGGCTGCGCCGGGAGAGATAGACCCGCCGCGCGCGCAGCGGCGAGGGAC
>CAXTUT010000311.1:0-2828 GCA_964247465.1 uncultured Caulobacteraceae bacterium
CATGAACTGCATGTTGAGTGTAGTCCCTGTGACGCCTGCTGTGCATTTGCAACGACCGCCACAGAGGCCGCTGAGCCCACCCTGTGGCCGGAACCCGCGCGCGCGGAGCCCGCCCGCGCGGAGCTGGTCCGCGCTGAGTCTGGGCGCGCCGCTACACCCTCCGCGACCGAGCCTCCCAGCATCCGCATCATCGATCCCGCCGTGGAAGAGATGGAGCGCGAAGGCCTCGGCCAGATGCCCCGCAGCGGCGCTCCGTCGTATGGCCGCGCCGCCCAGCCTCAGAACTACGCGCCGCAGCGGGCTCCGGAGCCGCGCCAGAAGGGCGGCTGGCTGAGCCTGTTTGGGGGCCGGCCGCGGCCCGACTACACGCACGCCGCCGCCGAACCTGCGCCGCAGGCTCCCCCGCCTGCGCCCTCGCGCGCCATGGGCGGCGGCGGGGCTCAACCGGCTCTGCAACCGGGCGCGGAGCCGCACGACTCCAGCGAGGATTTGGACATCCCGTCGTTCCTCCGACGTCTGGCCAACTGATACCCAACCTTTTCAGCCCCGGCTGACAGGTAAGATTTCTTTAAGCCCTGGCCTCACGGCCGGGGTTTTCTGCGTCTGAAAAGACGCAGCCTGCAAGGCTTATGGCTTGAATGGGCAGGGGAAACACTCGGTAACAGGAGTTGTCTTCGGCGGTGATCCCGTCTCGCCTAGACAAGATCGTGGCTGCGCGTCTGCGTGAAGGCCGCGCGTGCGGGGGTTTAGTCTTGAGCCAGAAGCAACTGCTCCAGCACACCCTCGCCGGTCCGGCCCTGTGTTCGGGTGTCGGCGTGCATACGGGTCGCAACGTGCGTCTCGTGGTGCGCCCGGCTGCGGTGGACACGGGCGTGGTCTTCGTGCGCGCCGACATCGGAGATCGCGACAACCGCATCCCCGTGCGCGCCGATGCGGTCACCCGCACCCAGTTGAACACCGAGGTCGCCAACGCCGCGGGCGTCAGCGTCTCCACCATCGAGCACCTGATGGCCGCCCTGGCCGCCTTGGACGTGGACAACGTCATGGTGGAGGTGGACGGTCCGGAGGTTCCGATCATGGACGGTTCGGCCCTGCCCTTCGTCCAGCTCCTGGACCGCGCCGGTCGTCGCTCCCAGGGTCAACCCCGCCGCTACATCGAGGTCACCGCGCCCGTGGTGGTGGAGGACGGCTCCAAGCGGGCGGCGCTGCTGCCCTGCGACCGGTTCGAGGCGGCCTTTGAGATCGCCTTTCCCTGCGCCGCCATCGGTCGCCAAGCGGTGGATCTGGCGATCACCGAACGCAGCTTCCGCGACCAGCTCGCCGCGGCCCGCACCTTCGGCTTCGTCCACGAGGTGGATGCGCTGCGTCGCATGGGCCTCGCGCGCGGCGCCTCGCTCGACAACGCCATCGCCTTGGACGGCGACGTGATCTTGAACCCCGAACCCCTGCGTTTCCGCGACGAGTTCGTGCGCCACAAGACGCTGGACGCTATCGGCGACCTCTACGTCATGGGCGCGCCGCTGATCGGCCGGTTCGAGACCCGCTATGGGGGTCATGCCCTGAACAACGTGCTGGTGCGCGCCCTGATGGCCGATCGGTCCGCCTGGCGGATGCGGACCTTCGCGCCGCAGCTGGCCGAGGCGGTCTGAGGCGGACCCTGCGTCGGCGCGCACCCTTGGCCTGACGCGTCGGCTTGCGTTAGAAGCCAGTCGCATGCGGGGGCGCCCGCGAACGCGGGCTTGCGGCTCAAGAGGACGTGCTCAAGGTGTATCGTAAGATCATGGACCGCACCGCAGGCCTGGCGGCCGTCGCCGCTGCGGTCCTGGTCGTGTCAGGCCTGGCGGGCTGCGCCCACGGCCATGCCGACAAGCTCGCCAAGGCTGACAACGCCTACCAGGAACGCCCTCCCGAGCTGCTATACGCCGCGGGCGCAGAGCGGATGGACCAGCGCCAGTGGTCGGCCGCCAACCTCTATTTCGACGAGGTGGAGCGCCAGCATCCCTATTCGGAATGGGCGCGCCGCTCGATCCTGATGGAGGCCTTCGCCCACTATGAGGCTAACCAGTACGATGACGCCATCGCCGCGGCCGACCGCTTCATCTCGCTCTATCCCGGCAGCCCCTCGGCGCCTTACGCCTACTACTTGAAGGCGCAGTGCTATTTCGAGCAGATCGTCGACGTGCAGCGCGACCAGGGCTACACCCAGCAGGCGCAGGCCGCCTTCCGCGAGGTGCAGAAGCGCTATCCCACATCCGAATATGCGACCGACGCCAAGCTGAAGCAGGACGAGATCCTGGACCAGCTGGCCGGCAAGGACATGTCGATCGGCCGCTGGTACCTGCGTCAGGGCCTGCCGCTCTCCGCCATGGACCGCTTCCAGTTCGTCGTGGACAAGTACCAGACCACTAGCCACACGCCCGAGGCGCTGTACCGCCTGGTGGAGGCCAACCTGACGCTGGGCCTGCGAGACGAGGCGACAAAGGACGGGGCGGTCCTGGGCTACAACTTCCCCGGCGACAAATGGTACTCCAAGGCCTACGCGCTACTGACGTCCAAGGGCCTGCGCCCGTCCGCACCGCCCAAGCCCAAGGCGCAGGGCGCGCTCAGTCGGCTTGGCCGGGGCTGACCACCGCGGCTCGCGGTTGATCCGCCGCTCGCCGCCTGCGCCATGCTGATCGGGCTGAGCATCCGCGAGGTGGTGCTGATCGAGACCTTGGAGCTTGCTCCGGGTCCGGGGCTGACGGCCCTGACCGGAGAGACCGGCGCCGGCAAGTCCATCGTGCTCGACGCCTTGGCGAGGGCGACGGGCGCGCGGGCCGACGCCGGGC
>CAXTUT010000312.1:0-2799 GCA_964247465.1 uncultured Caulobacteraceae bacterium
GCGCTCGACTGGGCGTGAGGCCGGTAAGCGCACCGCCAGCGTGGCGATCAGCGTCAAGGTCACGGCGGAGGCCAGGGTGGACAGCGCCACCGCCTGGGCGGCGCCCTCGCCGAACACGCCCGCGGTCCTGGCCTGGATGAAGACGGTGACCGCGGTCGGGCAGGCGGCCATGACCAGGGCTGTGGCGCGGAAGGCGGCCGGCGCGCCGCTCAGCGTCACCGCCAGCCAGACGCAGAGCGGCCCGACCAGCAGCTTGGCCGCCACCGCGAAGCCTATGGGCAGGGCGCTGGCCTGGCTCGGTGCCACCGCGGGCGTGCGCCGGGCCGCGAGCACCGCGCCGAGCGCCGCCAGTCCGACGCCGGTGGCGGTGACCGAGACCATGGTGATCGCGCCGTCCACCGCAGTGGGCCAGCGCCAGCCGATGACCATCTGCGCCAGGCCGAGCGCCGCGCCCGCCACGATGGGGGTGAACACGCCCCTGGCCGCGGCGCGGGGGAGCGGATGGGCCGTGGCGTTCAGCACCGTGCCGGAGACGCCGGCGAGCAGCACCCAGTCGATGGCCACGATCGCGGCGCCCCAGCCGAGCGCCTTAACGCCGAACAGCCCCACCACCAGCGGCAGGCCGACGAAGCCCGTGTTGCCGAGCGAGGCGCACATGGGCAGCGCCGCGCGCACCTGCGCCGGCCAGCGCGCCAGCCGCGCCACCGCCATCGTCAGCAGCAGCGGGGAGAGCGCCCCCGCTGCGTAGCCGAACAGCCCAAGCGCTACGGCCGGGGAGGGCGGCGCGGCCGATCCCAGGCTGTGCACCAGAAGCAGCGGGAACCCCAGCCAGTAGACGTAGCGCGACAGCCCCGACACGCCGCCTTCGTCCAGGATGCGGGTCCGCGCCAGCCCTGCGCCCGCCAGCATGACGAGGAAGAGCGGGAGAACCTTGCCGATGACGAACAGGGGAGGCCCTTTCGGCGAGAGTTTGACGGTTGGCGGACGTCTACGGCCGCGGCGGTCTCAGTGCGTCCTTCGAGACCTCCCTTCAGGGCTCCCCAGGATGAGGAGCACGTAGCCTCGCTATGGTCGCTTTATCCTTCCTCAGGCTGGGGAGGACGGCGGAGCGGTCCGTCTCGAAGCCTGCAGGTCGTCAGCTTCCCGCTTGGCCCATGGCGGCTTCGAGGTTGTCGGCGACCTTGTCCAGGAAGCCTTCGGTGGTCAGCCAGCCCTGGTTCTCGCCGACGAGCAGGGCGAGGTCCTTGGTCATCGCGCCGTTTTCAACCGTGTCCACGGTGACTTTTTCCAGCGTCTCGGCGAAGCGGGTCAGGGCTATGTTGTCGTCGAGTTTGGCGCGCTGCTCCAGCCCCTTGGTCCAGGCGTAGATGGAGGCGATGGAGTTGGTCGAGGTCGACTCGCCCCTCTGGTGCTGGCGGTAGTGGCGGGTGACCGTGCCGTGGGCGGCCTCCGCTTCCACCGTCTTGCCGTCCGGCGTCAGCAACACGCTGGTCATCAGGCCTAGCGACCCGTAGCCTTGCGCCACGATGTCGGACTGCACGTCGCCGTCGTAGTTCTTGCACGCCCACACATAGCCGCCCGACCATTTCAGGGCGCTGGCCACCATGTCGTCGATCAGCCGGTGTTCATAGTGCAGACCGGCCGCCTTGTACTTCACGGCGTATTCGGCGTCGAAGATCTCTTGGAAGATGTCCTTGAAGCGCCCGTCGTAGGCCTTCAGGATGGTGTTCTTGGTGGACAGATAGACCGGATAGCCGCGCGCTAGGCCATACGCGAAGCTGGCGTGGGCGAAGTCGCGGATCGAATCGTCGACGTTATACATGGCCATGGCCACGCCCGAGCTCTTGAAGTCGTAGATGTCGTGCTCGATGCGCTGGCCGTCGTCGCCGACGAAGGTGACGGTCATCTTGCCGGGGCCGGGCACGCGGAAGTCGGTGGCGCGGTACTGGTCGCCAAAGGCGTGGCGGCCGACGATGATCGGCTGCGTCCAGCCGGGCACCAGGCGCGGCACATTCTTGCAGATGATCGGCTCGCGGAAGATCACCCCGCCCAAGATGTTGCGAATGGTGCCGTTGGGCGACTTCCACATCTTCTTCAGGCCGAACTCCTTCACCCGGGCTTCGTCCGGGGTGATGGTGGCGCACTTGACGCCCGCGCCGTGCTTGAGGATGGCGTCGGCGGCCTCCACCGTCACCTTGTCGTCGGTGGCGTCGCGGTGCTCCATGCCCAGATCGTAGTAGTCGAGATCGAGATCGAGGTAGGGGAAGATCAGCTTGTCCTTGATCAGCTTCCAGATGATGCGGGTCATCTCGTCGCCGTCGAGGTCCACGACGGGGTTGGCGACCTTGATCTTGGAGAGCGGCATGGGCGGAGCGACCTTCGCGTCGTGGGGCGGGCGTGCGGGCGGCCTCCGCCCTCGCGCGGCGCTGTCATAGCCGCATCGGGCGGGCAGGCAAACCCGCCGGGTTGCAGGTCGGACCGCTGCGGTCCAAACCGGCCGCCATGCCTTCCGATCCGCCAGCTCCCGTCGTCATTCTGGACCGCCCGCAGCTCGCCGAGAACATCGGGGCGGTGGCGCGCGCCATGGCCAACTTCGGCCTGGCCACGCTGCGCCTCGTCAGTCCGCGCGACGGCTGGCCCCAGGACCGGGCCTGGGCCTCAGCGTCCGGCGCGGACTGGCTGCTGCGCGACGCCGAGGTGTTCGGCAGCGTGGCCGAGGCGGTGGCCGACCTGCAGCAGGTCTTCGCCGCCACCGCCAGGCCGCGCGAGACGCGGCTGCCCGTGCTGACCCCACGCGAG
>CAXTUT010000313.1:0-2788 GCA_964247465.1 uncultured Caulobacteraceae bacterium
GTTGGGCCGGCCGGGGTGGTTTCGGGGCCGGCCCACGCTGGGGCGGTCCGGGCGGCTTCAATGGGCCGCCGCCAGGCTATGGTCGCGCCTTCCCGCCTGCGCGAGGCCCATTCGGCGGCGGGCCGGTCTTCGGCTCCCGCGACTACCTGCCCGACCGTTTCGGCCGGGGTGCGGGCGGTCCCGAGGGGGGCGCCGAGCAGGATGCGGTGCGCCGCGCCGTGCGCGAGGGCCGCAACATCCCGCTTGGCCAGGCGATCGAGGCCGTGCGTCGCCGCGCGCCGGGACGCGAACTGGACGCAGGGCTCGAAGCCGGGCCCAATGGGCGACCGGTCTACCGCCTGCGCTGGGCGGGTCAGGACGGACGGCGCCAGGACTACATCGTCGATGCGGGCACCGGCGCAGTGCTGGGGGTCCAGGGTGGGGCCCTAGCCGCGCCCATCGGCCCATAAAGGAGAGTATATGCGCGTTCTTCTGGTCGAGGACGATCCCGACCTCTCCCGCCAGCTCAAGGCCTCCCTGGCCGACGCCGGCTATGCGGTCGACTACGCGCCCGACGGCGAAGAGGCGCAGTTCCTGGGCGAGACGGAACCCTATGACGCGGTGGTGCTCGACCTCGGCCTGCCCAAGACCGATGGGGTGACGGTGCTGGAGCGGTGGAGGAAGGCCGGCATGGCCTCGCCCGTCCTGATCCTGACCGCCCGCGCCGCCTGGAGCGAGAAGGTGGCCGGCTTCGACGCCGGAGCCGACGACTACCTCACCAAGCCCTTCCATACCGAGGAGCTGCTGGCGCGGCTGCGCGCGCTGGTGCGGCGCGCCGCGGGCCACGCCCAGCCCGCGCTCAGCTGCGGGGCGCTGAGGCTCGATCCCAAGGCTGCGCGCGCCAGCGTGGACGGCGAGCCGCTGCGCCTCACGTCGCTGGAGTACCGGCTGCTGCACTACCTGATGCTGCACCAGGGCCGGGTGATCAGCCGCACCGAACTGGTGGAGCACCTCTACGACCAGGACTTCGACCGTGACAGCAACACCATCGAGGTGTTCGTGGGCCGCCTGCGCAAGAAGATCGGTCCTGACCGCATCGAGACCGTGCGCGGCCTCGGCTACCGCCTCCTGCCGCTGAAGGGCGAGGCCGCGGCGTGACGATCGAGAGCTTCCTCTCCCCTTGTGGGAGGGGAAAGGGGCTGTGCCTGAAGAGCAAAGGCGTCACGCAAACCTCGTATTTCACATCCGGCCTCATCCTGAGCCTGTCGAAGGACGAGGCCGCAGCGCACCCGGTGGACGCTTCGTCCTCCCACAAGCTCAGGATGAGGCGAATGTCGACCGATGCGCCCGGTCTCAGGATTGCATCTGGTCTCGCGTCCGCTTGATGCTGCGCCCCCGTCCCCTGCCGGAGTTCGGCCAGCGCTCGCTGGTCGGGCGATTGGTGAGCCTGGCGGCGATCTGGTGTCTGCTGCTGCTGGCGGGCATGGGCGTGGCGTTGACGCTGTTCTTCGACCACGCCGCGGTCAGTCGCTTCGACACCGACTTGGCCGACCTCGCTAACGGCCTCTATGCGGGCGCAGGCGTGGAGGCGGACGGCACGGTCAGCGCGCCGCCGATCACTGACGACCGAGCCTCACGCGCCTATTCCGGCAAATACTGGCAGATCGCCGATTTGCCGGGCGACGGGCGGCTGCACGCCCTGGCCCGCTCGCGCTCGCTCTGGGACCAGGTGCTGAACGCTCCCGCTGCGACGATCGCCAAGGCGCGGGCCACGCCCGGCGCGCCGGTCTATTACGACGCCACAGGGCCGGCCCAGGACGGACGCGAACCGTTGCGGGCGGTTGCGCTTCTGGCCTATCTGCCCGGCCACGCCGCGCCCGTCGTGTTCATGGCCGGTGAAAACCGCGCGCCCCTGAACCGCGACGTGCGCCGATTCGCCTGGACCACGACGGCGGCCCTGCTGCTCCTGGGCGTGGGACTTGTGGGCGCGGTGGTGGTGCAGGTGATGGTGGGCCTGACGCCTCTGTTCGCCATGGGCCGCGAGATCGCCGCGGTGCGCAAGGGTAAGGCCCAGCGCCTGGCCGGCCCCTATCCCTCCGAGCTCGCGCCCGTGGCCACGGAGCTGAACGCCCTGCTCGACCATAACCAGGAGGTCGTGGAGCGCCAGCGCACCCACGTCGGCAACCTCGCTCACGCATTGAAGACGCCCATCTCGGTCATGCTGGCGGAGGCCGAGCAGCGGCCGGGCGCCCTGGCCGAGGTTGTGGACCGCCAGGCGCAGACCATGCGCCTGCAGGTGGAGCATCACCTGCGCCGCGCCCGCGCCGCCGCCCGCGCCCAGGGCTCGGGCGAGCGCACCGACATCGCCGAGGTGCTGGACGAGATCGCCCGGACGCTGGAGCGCATCTTCCAGGCGCGCGGGGTCGACGTGGACTGGCAGGCGGACGACGGGCTGGCCTTCCTCGGCGAACGCCAGGACCTGCAGGAGATCGCCGGCAATCTGCTCGAGAACGCCTGCAAGTTCTGCCGCGCGCGCGTACGGGCCCAGGCTGCACCCACCGCGCCCGGGCGCCTGCGCCTGACGGTGGAGGACGACGGGCCCGGGCTCGAGCCCGGGCAGGCCGGCGAGGTGCTCAAGCGCGGCGCGCGCCTGGACGAGAGCGGACCGGGATCGGGGCTTGGCCTGTCCATCGTCGACGAGTTGGCGCGCGCCTATGGCGGATCGCTGCAGCTGTCGCGCTCGCCGCTTGGAGGCTTGCGGGTGGCGCTGGATCTTCCGCGCGCGGAGGCCTGAGCCGGCGCAGGCCAC
>CAXTUT010000314.1:0-2774 GCA_964247465.1 uncultured Caulobacteraceae bacterium
CAGATGGGGAGGATGAACAGCCTCAACCCTTGTCGAGCGCGGCGATGAACTCGGGCACGGCGGTCTTGTAGTCCGCCACCAGGCCGTAATCGGCGATTTGGAAGATGGGGGCGTCGGCGTCCTTGTTGATGGCGACGATGACCTTGCTGTCCTTCATGCCGGCCAGGTGCTGGATGGCGCCGGAGATGCCCACCGCGATGTAGAGGGCCGGGGCCACCACCTTGCCGGTCTGGCCGACCTGGTAGTCGTTGGGGGCGTAGCCGGCGTCCACCGCCGCGCGCGACGCCCCGACCGCGGCGCCCAGCTTGTCGGCCAGGGGCTCGATCACGCGGTGGAACTCCTCGGCCGAGCCCATCGCCCGGCCGCCGGAGACGATGATCTTGGCGGCGCCGAGCTCGGGCCGCTCGGACTTGGTCACCTCGTCGGAGACGAAGCGGGCGCACCGGTCGGCCGACGGCGCCTCCACGCTCTCGATGCTGGCGGAGCCGCCTTCGCCGGGCGCCGCCTTGAAGGCGGTGGCGCGCACGGTGGCGACCACCTTGGCGTCCTGGGAGGTCACCGTCTCCAGCGCGTTGCCGGCGTAGATCGGGCGCACGAAGGTCTTGGCGTCCACCACCTCCAGCACGTCGGAGACCTGCATGACGTCGAGCAGGGCGGCGATGCGGGGCGAGGCGTTCTTGCCGACGTTGGTGGCCGGCGTCAGGATCGCGTCGTAGCCGGCGGCCAGCGGCACCACGGCGGCGGCGATCGCCTCGGCCACGTTGTGCGACAGCTCCGCGCTCTCGGCCTTCAGAACCTTGCGCACGCCGGGCAGCTTGGCGGCCTCGGCGGCGACGGCGTCCACGCCTTGCCCGAACACCAGCACGTCGACGTCGCCGCCGATCGCCTGCGCGGCGGTGAGCGTCTTGTGGGTGGTGTCGCGAAGCGCCGCGCCGTCGTGGTCGGCGATGATGAGCACGGCCATGGTCAGAGCACTCCCGCTTCGTTCTTCAGCTTGCCGATCAGGTCGGCGGCATCGGCCACCTTCACGCCGCCGCCGCGCTTGGGCGGCTCGGCGACCTTGGCGACCTTCAGCCGGGGCGTCAGGTCCACGCCGTAGTCGGCGGCGGTCTTGGCCTCGATCGGCTTCTTCTTGGCCTTCATGATGTTGGGCAAGGACGCATAGCGCGGCTCGTTCAGGCGCAGGTCCACGGTGATCACCACGGGCAGGTCGGCCGACAGCGTCTGCAGCCCGCCGTCCACCTCGCGGGTGACCGTCGCGGTCTCGCCGGCGATCTCCACCTTGGAGGCGAAGGTGGCCTGCGGCCAGCCGAGCAGGGCGGCCAGCATCTGGCCGGTGGCGTTGTTGTCGTCGTCGATGGCCTGCTTGCCCATCAGCACCAGCTGGGGCTGCTCGGCCTCCACCACCGCCTTCAGCAGCTTGGCCACCGCCAGCGGCTCCACCGTCTGATCCGCCGTGATCAGGATGGAGCGGTCCGCGCCCATGGCCAGCGAGGTGCGCAGCGTCTCCTGCGCCTGCTGGGGTCCGATGGAGACCGAGACGATCTCGGTGACGACGCCCTTCTCCTTCAGCCGCACCGCCTCCTCGACGGCGATCTCGTCGAAGGGGTTCATGCTCATCTTGACGTTGGCGAGATCGACGCCGGACTGGTCGGGCTTGACCCGCGCCTTGACGTTGTAGTCGATCACCCGCTTGACGGGCACCAGGACCTTCATGGGAGCTCCGAGAACCTATGTGACCGCCGCGCCGATCGGCGTTCGGCGCGGTTGGATTTTGACGCGTTTGAGCGCTGCGGGCCGCTTCGTGTCAAGCATGGCGGGTCGCGCGGCGTTCCGGCGAGCTTGCCCGCGCCGGGCCTGATCCCCATTAAGGCGGAATGACTTCCTCCCTCGGCCGCCTGTTCCTCAAGCGCATCGAACTGATCTTCTTCGCCGTGGTCCTGGTCGCCGTCGCCGGCGTATGGAGCTACCAGTCGCTGGTGACCGGCCCGGCTCAGCGCTGTGAGGGATCGGGCAACTGGTGGGACGCCAAGACCCGCACGTGCGGCCACGTGGTCTATCTGCCCGACATCACCCACAGGCCCGCAGGCTCCAAAGCGGCGACCTACCCCACCCTGCCGCAGACTGCGGCGCAGGGCGCAGGCGGCAGCTCGGGCGCGCCGTAGCCTGATCATCCCTATCGAAGATGGGGACGCGCGGAGCGCGGAAAACGTTGACGAGCCGCCGTTCCGTCCGGCTACGCCGGTACTCCCCCACGCTGTGCGTAGGGGAGATCGATGGCCCTACCGCGTCGCGCCGGGCGTCCAGAGCACGTCGCCGGCGCCTTGCGCGTTGGCGTGGCGCGCCATGACGAACAGCAGGTCCGACAGGCGGTTGAGATACTTCAGCGCCGGTGCGCTCACCGCCTCCTGCGGGTCGTCGGCCAGCCGCACGGCGACGCGCTCGGCGCGGCGGCAGACAGTGCGGGCCAGGTGCAGGGCGGCCGAGGCCGCGGTCCCCGCCGGCAGCACGAAGGAGGTCAGCGGCGACAGAGCCTCGTTCAGGGCGTCGATGTCGCGCTCCAGGTGCGCCACCTGGCCCTCGGTGATGCGCAGCGCCTCCCAGCCCAGCGGCTTACCCGGACGTTCGGGCGTGGCCAGGTCGGCGCCCAGGTCGAACAGCTCGTTCTGGATGCGCGCCAGCATGGGGTCGAGCACGGCGTCGTCGGCCGTGTGCTGGCGCGCCAGCCCCACGGCGGCGTTGGTCTCGTCCACCTCGCCGTAGGCGGCCCCGCG
>CAXTUT010000315.1:0-2772 GCA_964247465.1 uncultured Caulobacteraceae bacterium
GCCGCTGCCCTGGCTGCCGCACAGCCCGACGACGATCGGCCGCCCGGCGCGAACCTGCTCTGCGGCGATGCGCCCGGCCAGCGGACGCGCCACGGCGTCCACGACGGCCCGATAGGCTTCCGGAAGGGCGAAGCGGCGGTGCAGCGCGTCTAGGGCGGCCTCCTCCTCCTTCGGGGGGTGCGGCATCTAGCGGGTCCGGCGGATGCGTGCGGACCGGCGCGCGGCGTGGTCGTACAGGACCGCGTTCGGATAGACCGCGACCTCGCACACGATGTCGCCGCCCTCGGCCTCCGCCCAGAGGTAGTTGCGCTCCATCAGCACCGCGCGTCCGGACGGCGCAAACCCCTCGAACGTGTCGCCCCACGGCGTGACCCGCGCCAGGTCCGACCAGCGAAGGTCGAGCGCGCGTTCCAGCTCGTCTTCGGCGGCGGCGGCGAGGTCGGCGTCGGGCTCGGGATTCGATGGGCTCACCGCCCCCACTTAGACGCCGGGCCGCGGCGAGGCGAGGCGGCCCTCGTCGCAGGCGGCTTTCCCTGCTAGCCAGCCGGACCCCGACCGCCGGCCAGGACCGCTGATGCTGCGCACCCTCTACAACCGCGTCCTGGCGCTGGCCGGCACCCGCTGGGCTGTCCCGACGCTGGCGGCGGTGTCGTTCGCGGAGAGCTCGTTTCTGCCCATCCCGCCGGATGCTCTGCTGATCCCCATGGTGCTGGCCAGGCGGGAGCGGGCTTGGCTCTATGCGCTGGTCTGCACCCTGGGTTCGGTGATCGGCGGACTGTTCGGCTACGCCATCGGCTTCTTCCTGGCTCCCTGGGGTCTGAAGCTGCTGACGCTGATGGGCCATTCGGGTGGGCTGGCGAGCTTCCAGGCCTGGTACGCGCGCTTCGGCGTCTGGGTCATCCTGGTCAAGGGGCTGACCCCGATCCCCTACAAGCTCGTCACCATCGCCTCGGGGCTCGCGCACTTCAGCCTGCCGGTGTTCGTCGCCGCCTCGCTCGCCACCCGCGGCGCGCGCTTCTTCCTGGAGGCGGCGCTGCTGCAGCACCCGGCGGCCAAGGCGCTGATCGACCGCCACCTGGTCCTGATCGTGGGGCTGGCGGGCGTGGCGGTGGTGGCGGCCCTGGTTGCGGTGAAGCTGATCGGCTGACGCTTCCCAGCCGCGCGCGCCGGCCTTATGGAGCGGCGCATGGCTTGGCAATCGCGCTACAAGATCGTCAAACAGACCGCGCCCCTGTGGCTGCTGTGGGGCGCGGGCCTGTCGGGGCTGATGCTGCTGGTCGCCCACGGCTTCCAGAGCTTCGGCCACCTGGCGCCCTGCGAGCTCTGCCTGCACCAGCGCGAGGGCTACTGGGCCACCGTCTACGAGGGGCTGATCGGGTACGCGATCGCGCGCTGGCGGGTGGCGCTCTCGCGCGCGCTGCTGGGCCTGCTGGCGGCGCTGTTCGCGGTGGAGACGGCGCTGGCGGCCTATCACGCGGGCGTAGAGTGGCGCTGGTGGCCGGGGCCGGCGAGCTGCACCGGCGTGCAGTCCGGCGTGACCGCGGCGCAGATCAGCCGCCTTCTCAGCGGCGCGTCGCTGCACGTGGTCCAGTGCGACCAGGCGGCTTGGCGGATGTTCGGCCTGTCCATGGCCGGGTGGAACGCCCTGGCCGCGCTCGCGCTCACGATAGCGACGCTGGTGGCGTTGCGGCGTGTGAGGCGGCCCCGATGAGCGCTCCGGCGAGACCTCCGCTGCGGCCCGGCGCCGGCGGCGACCGCGCGCGCTTGGCGGAAATCCTGCGCGTGGACCACGCCGGCGAATTGGGTGCGGTCGCCATCTACCAGGGTCAGCGCGCGGTGTTCGCCGCGCTGGACACGCCGCCGGCGCTGGCGGCGGATCTGGAGGAGATGGCCGCGCACGAGGCCGTCCACCTCGCCGCCTTCGACCGGCTGCTCACCGCGCGCGGCGTGCGGCCCACGGTGCTGACGCCGATGTGGAAGCTGGCCGGCTTCGTGCTGGGCGCCGGCACGGCGCTGATGGGCGAGAAGGCCGCCCACGCCTGCACCGAGGCGGTGGAGAGCGTGATCGAGCGGCACTACGCCGAGCAGGTGGAGGAACTGCGCGAGCGCGAGCCCGACCTGGCGCGAGAGCTGTCCGGCTATCGCGACGACGAACTCGGCCACCGCGACCAGGCCATCGCCGGCGGCGCGCGCGAGGCGCCGGGGTACGCGGTGCTCTCGGCGGTGATCGGGGCCGGCTGCCGCGCCGCCATCCGTCTAGCCGAGAAAATCTGAGTCGCGCCCGCGCTTAAGCCTTCGAGTGGACTGTGATTCCACCGCCGGATTCAGACCCTTAACGGCGATGCTTGCGGCGGCGTGGTAAATCGCTCATGCTGGCCTCAGGGCGGTGGGGCGTTAACGCTTCTTAAGCGAGTTGCGTCTTAACCTTACCGAAGGATGGGTCGATCCGGCGTGCGCAAGGGCGCGCCCGGCGCGGCCCTGGCCCTGGCGAGGCTGGAGAACGTCGATGCGTGTTCTGCTGATCGAGGACGACAGCGCCACCGCGCAAAGCATCGAGCTGATGCTGAAGTCGGAGGGCTTCAACATCTACACCACCGATCTGGGCGAGGAGGGGATCGATCTCGGAAAGATCTACGACTACGACCTGATCCTGCTGGACCTGAACCTGCCGGACATGAGCGGGCTGGACGTGCTGCGCCAGCTGCGGGTGGCGCGGATCAACACGCCGGTGATGATCCTCTCGGGCACCGCCGAGATCGACACCAAGGTCAA
>CAXTUT010000316.1:0-2750 GCA_964247465.1 uncultured Caulobacteraceae bacterium
CGAGCGTTTCGTCACCGCCATGACCGGCGAGCTGTTCGCCCTGATCACCCAGCACAGCGTGCTGAAGGGCGCCGAGGGCGAGGCGGACGGCCCCGCGTTCGACGACGGGCTGGAGGCCGCCGGAGACGGCGCGGCCCTCGCCGCCCGCCTGTTCACCGCCCGCTCGCGCGTGGTGGGCGGAGGCGGGCTGCAGCCTTCGGACGTGCGGGCTTATCTTTCCGGCGTTCTGATCGGCGCCGACGTGGCCTCCAGCCCCGCCCTGCTGGATGCGCCGGCGGGAACGCCGGTCAGCATCGTGGGCGACTCCAGGCTTTGCGCGCAATACCGCCGCGCCCTGGCGCATCGCGAGATCGAGGCCGGCGTTTACGACGGAGAGGCGGCGGTGCTGAGCGGACTGACCGCCCTGTTCCGCGCGCTCCCTACCCACGAGGCGCAGCCATGATGTCGCTCCACGACGCCTTCGCCGAGGCGCCCATCGTCGCCATCATCCGCGGCGTGCGGCCGGACGAGGTCGAAGCGGTCGCGCAGGCGCTGATCGCTGGGGGCGTGCGGGTGATCGAGGTGCCGATGAACTCGCCGGAGCCGCTGGACAGCATCGCCCGCCTCGCCCGCTTCGCCGACAAGATCGTCTACGGCGCAGGCACGGTGCTGACGGCGCAGGCGGTGGACCAGGTCGCCGACGCCGGCGGGCAGATCATCGTGGCGCCCAACACCGACCCTGCGGTGATCCGGCGGTCGCTGGAGCGCGGCCTGATCCCCATGCCGGGCTTCGGCACGGCCAGCGAGGCCTTCTCGGCCTATGCGGCGGGCGGGCGCTATCTGAAGCTCTATCCGGCCTCCACCTATGGCGTCGCTCACGTCAAGGCGATGCTGGACGTACTGCCTAAGGACGTGGTGATCCAGCCGGTGGGCGGGGTGAAGCCGGACCAGATGGCGGACTGGTGGGCGGCCGGAGCGCGCGGCTTCGGCATGGGCGGCGACCTCTACAAGCCCGGCTTCACGCCTGACGAAGTGCGCGCGCGCGCGGTCGCCGCGGTAGAGGCGGTCCGACGGCTGAGGCCGGACGCGGCCAAGGTGACGCCTTGAATGTCGCTCCTGCCCGCCGTTAGGCGCGTTGCATGTCGGGCTGCCTGCTTGCCGAAGCCCCCGGCGAGGGTCATATTCGACCCGTCCCGCGACGGTGGGACTATGGGGATAAATGCGCGAGCAATAAGCGGACTGGACCCGGGTGCGATTCCCGGCGGCTCCACCATCACCTTCACCTCGGGTGTCGCCGAGAGAGCATGGGGCCGATCAGCATCGACGGACGTGTAAAGGCGTGGCTTTCTCTCGGTTTGGGCCTCCGCAATCGGCCTATTTGTAACTGCGAACGATAACTTCGCTGAAGAGTACGCCCTGGCCGCGTAATGCGGTCCGAGTGAACTCGCTCTCAAGCCCTGCGGGTTAGCCCCCGTAGGCGGGGCCGGGAGGGAGCCTGGCAACAGAATCCCTCCACTCATCCTCAGCCGTAACGGCACGACGGCGGTCGCTTCGGTGGTGGCGTCCGCGTTTCCCTCTTGCAGTCGTGCGCACAATCGCTCACGCGTCAGCTTGGCGCGACGGCCTCGCCGCAGGCCGCTGAACACCTTGGAGCCGAGCCTGCGCGCATGACCCAGGACCGCACAGATCCGGACCAGATGGGCTACGAAGCCTTGGCCCAGGAGGCCCTGCGCGGCGTTGTCAAGGCGGCGCTGAAGCGTGCGGCCGGCCCCGGCGGCCTGCCGGGCGCGCACCACTTCTACGTCACCTTCAAGACCGGCGCGCCGGGGGTCTCGATCCCGCCGGAGCTGGTGGAGAAATATCCCGACGAGATGACCATCGTCGTCCAGCACCAGTTCTGGGACCTGGCCCCTGGCGAGACCTTCTTCTCCGTCACCCTGCGCTTCGGCGGTCAGCCCAAGCGGCTGTCAATGCCCTACCAGGCGGTGACGCGCTTCTACGATCCGAGCGTTCAGTTCCTGCTGCAGTTCGAGCCCCCCGAAGGCGAGGCGCTGCAGACGTCCGGCGAGCTCGTGCCGCTGCGGCGCACCGAAGCCGCGCCGGCGCCGGAGCAGACCGACGAGGATCCGCAGCCCGACGACGACGGACCCAAGATCGTCTCGCTGGACAAGTTCAGGAAGAAATAGGCGCCGCCGCCGGGTCCGGGACGTCGGACGTTGCGGCCCGGATAGCGCGCAGCTGCGACTTGAGACGCCGGATCGGTGGGGCCCACAGGAAGCCGTAGGACACCGCGCCACATCGCGTATGCACCGCATGGTGCAGCCTGTGCGCCTGGACCAGCCGCTTCATCAGCCGCAGCGGCAGCGGCGAGCGGAAGCGCCGGTGCACCAGCCCGTCGTGGAAAAGGGCGTAGATCAGGCCGTAGCCGGTCATGCCCAGCCCCAGCGGCAGCCCCGGCGGCCAGCCGTGCCGCCCCGCATAGATCAGCGCCATGGAGGGCAGGGCGAAGTAGGCGGCGAATACGTCGTTGAGCTCGAAACGCCCGGTGCGCGGCTCATGATGGCTGCGGTGCAGCCCCCACAGAGGACCATGCATGAGGAAACGGTGCGTGGCCCACGCCACCCCTTCCATGCCCACGAGCCCGATCGCGAAGAGCGCGCCCTCGTTCAGAACCGTAACGAATGGCGTCATGAGGTCGGCTCCGCCACCCGCCCGCGCTCGCCCAGCATCAGGGCGACATAGACGCAGAGCGGCTCCAGCCGCGCGCCGCC